>JALWRY010000274.1 GCA_027080445.1 Thiohalobacter sp.
GGACACAGGTCATCAACGGCAGGGGTGAAATCCTGCGCTTTGGCGGACAGGTGATGAAAAACGTCGCCGGTTACGATATCTCCCGCCTCCTGACCGGTTCGCTCGGCACCCTGGGCCTGATCACCGAAGTCTCGCTCAAGGTGCTGCCGCGCCCGGCGTGTGAATACACCCTGAAACAGGTCTGTGACCAGGCGGAAGCCCTGCGGCGTTTCGCCGACTGGAGCGGCCGTCCACTGCCGCTGTCCGCCGCCTGCTGGCACGACGACCACCTCACCCTGCGCCTGTCCGGCAACGAGGACAGCCTGCGCCACGCGCAACACCGGCTCGGTGACGGCCTACTGGAACCCCTGCCCGACGAATGGAACAGCCTCCGCGACCAGCAACACCGTTTTTTCAGGCGGGCAGACCCGCTGTGGCGTTTGTCGGTACCGCCGGCGACCCCGCCGCTGGCACTCGACGGTGACTGGTTCATCGACTGGGGGGGCGCGCAACGCTGGCTGTACAGCGACACGGAACCCGAACGAATCCGTCGTCTGGTCGCCAGCGTCGGCGGCCACGCCACCCTGTTCCGCAACGCGCCGAAAGATAGCGAGATCTTCCACCCACTACCCGCGCCACTGCTGGCACTGCAACAACGCATCAAACGCGCCATGGACCCGCAAGGCATCCTCAATCCCGGCCGCCTGTACCCCGGACTCTGATCATGCAGACACGCTTCAGCCCGGCACTGCTCGCCACCCCGCCCGGTCAAACCGCCGAACGGGTCATCCGCAGTTGCGTGCATTGCGGCTTCTGTAACGCCACCTGTCCAACCTACCAGTTGCTCGGCGACGAACTCGATGGTCCACGTGGCCGCATCTACCAGATCAAGCAGGTGCTGGAAGGCGCACCCGCCACGGCCAGCCTGCAACAGCACCTGGACCGTTGCCTGGGCTGCCGCGCCTGCGAAACCACCTGCCCATCTGGCGTCGAGTACCACAAGTTGCTGGACATCGGCCGTGAACAGCTGGAACGACAGGTGCCACGCCCACTATGGCAGCGAATACAGCGCCGACTGATCCAGTTTATCTTTGCCGAAGCCGCACGCATCAACCCCTTGCTGTCACTTGGCCGCCTGGCACGCCCACTGCTGCCGCGCACGCTGAAAAGACGTATCCCGAAACGCCGTAAACTACCGGCCTTCACGCCAGGCACACACCGGAGACAGATGCTACTGCTGAATGGCTGCGTGCAACCCGCGGCTGCCCCTCACATCAACACACTCGCCATCCGTCTGTTCGACCGCCTTGGCATTGAACTCAGAACGGTCAGGGGGAGTGGTTGTTGCGGTGCACTGCACTTTCACCTCGGTGACGCCGAACGCGCACGACACAGCGCGCGCCGCAACATCGACGCCTGGTGGCCGGCCGTCGAACAGGGCGCCGAGGCGCTTGTCAGCACCGCCACCGGCTGTACACCCATGCTCGGGGACTATGCACAATTACTCGCCGACGATCCGGTCTATGCGCCACGCGCGGCACGCCTGGCGGCAATGACGCGCGACCTCAGCGAAGTCATCCGTGATGAAAACCTTGCGTCATTAAGCCCGGTAAAAAACCGGCGTATCGCCTTTCATTCACCCTGCACACTGCAACACGCCCAGTCACTCGACGGTGTTGTCGAAGACATCCTGACCCGGACCGGGTACACCCTGACCCCCGTACGCGACAAACACCTGTGCTGCGGCTCCGCCGGGACCTATTCCCTCCTGCAACCGCAACTGTCGCAACAACTGGCTGACAACAAGCTCGAAGCCTTGCAGGCCTCACAGCCCGAATGCATTGCTACGGCGAATATCGGTTGCCTGTTGCAGCTACAGGCCGGTACGGATGTCGAGGTGGTACACTGGGTGGAATTGCTGGGATGAACCCAACCCGGCTATTTTATTTGTAGGAGCGGGCTAGTGTTCTTACCTGATTCGTTACCGTGTAGAAGGGTGAGATGCTTGTGCCCTGACGCGAAAATAGCGAACGGGATACCAGACCAGAACGGCGAACGCATACACCAGCATCCCGACCCCGAAGTAATGACCCCACTGCGGCCCCGCCGGATAAAAGAACAGCAAACTGCCACCGAGCAGCCCGATGAACAGACCGGGTGTCACCATGAAGAACAGGCCCGGCCAGGGCGGTGTCGCGAGGATGACCCGTTGCGACAAGGCGGCCAGCTCGTCCTCACCGATAGCTTTGGCCATCATGATCTTCGATGCATTGGACGCGGCAACAATGAACGATGCCGTAAAGATGATCACGCCAAGGGGTGGTGACAAATACGCCGCCAGACCCACCAGGATGGTCAGCAGTGCAAACCGCCAACCGAGATGGTGCGCCACCGAGTTCGCTTCCAGCTTCAGGGTTGGCGACACCTGGTAGGTTGTCCAGACGTCGGCAATGCGGGAACACACCGCCAGCCCGGCAATCACGTGAACCTGTGCTTCAATCACTGTTTGTCACCGATGTATTTGGCTATCGACATGGCTGTGCGGAAAAAATGGAACGCAGCGGAATTTCCGACCGAACTAGCGCGTTGTTAAGCATAGTTTACCCCCATGTATAATGAGCAGCTTTCTTTCCACTCAGATGGCAATTTGTATTTATTAATATAGTTACGCACAAGCTTTTCTAGATTTTCAGGAGGTGGGCATTTAAGAAAAGCCTTTTTTGTTATTTCCGACAGACTATCTAATTCTGCGTGAATCCAGTCGATTGAACTAAGCGGACTATTTGGAATGTCATTTGTAATAAATGGAAGTGACAGTCGGCTTTTATATTCTGAAGGAATTGTGAGTAACGGCCCTTTGGAGGATCTTTTATCAATACCTACAGCATTAATTAGAGCTGTACCCATAACAGGGAGTATTGTCATTAATCCAGCCCCCATCCTAGATGTAGGCGAATTGTCTTTATGACAACCACCTACTACCTCACTTGAGTAACAGCCTTTTATATCGGAAAGCTCACCTTCAGCAATTGCAGCTCTAGAAAAAACACCAAAGCTTGCAATAAACTTCATGAGTACTGCCGCTATTAACACTGCACGGTCAAGACACTCTTCATGAAAGTCTGAGACAATCAAGAACCCATCACCAAGCTGGTGAACAAACAATCTATCGGGTGGTTCAGGATATACGTTTTTACCTATTCTATGGATCGCGAGCATTAACTTATTAAGCCCCAATAGAGCATAGTTTCCTTTAGGATAAAGAGCACTAAAACCTTCTATATCTATGTATATAGCCCAACGATTATCCATGCCGCTTCATATATCTAGATTGTAATTCAACCGCCGATGACGACGGTTAGTTTGAAATTACATTACCAGGAATTTATTGCGTATCATATTTAGACGCGAATGTCTTAAGTATAAAATGACAGAACTCCGATAAATCTTTGAACACATACTTAGAACTATTTAATTGCAACGTAATCCTTTCACCAAAAAAGCTCCTCTTTACATCACCTCCATGCAACCATATCAATTTTTGAGCCACGCTATAATTGAAACCATACATTCCCTTAAGCCTTGAGTAATAATTTCTACCGGCGAGTTCATTCTTCAGCTCAGGGTATTTTTTGTTTATATTATTTTCCACAATCGAGTAACTTACGCTTTTCCCCATAACTTTAATAATTAAATTTAATTCAAGGGCTGCATCAATTTGTTTGTTTGTAATCAACAGCTCAGCATAGTTGATTATTTCTTTATCATTACCAAAATACATAGCCAAATAGTCTAATTTCATCTTTTCCGCTATTGACTGCGAATCGCTGTAATTTTGACTATCAAGAATTTGTAACTTAAATGCAAAAGCGAGTCTCCATGATATAGCCGCCAAATTATCATACTGTTCATTTAACTTTGGATAAAAATCATTTGCCATTTTCCAGTCTTTTTCTAATGGGTCATTGAAGAAAGGAGGATTTGTACTAAATGCAGATGTAGTCGCAATATTTTTTTTACCTTCTATCTTTGCGTCATATTCAGATTTTTTGTTTGGTTCAGAGAGAATGGCATATGCTTCATTGATTTCTCTGATTCTATCCCCAGAGGCTTTATCATCATTTCGATCAGGATGATAGATACTAACTAAAGCCTTATAAGCAGCTTTAATAACAGCTGGATCTGCATCGGGAATGAGACCTAATATTTTATAGTAGTCCATATCTATCTTTTATCTTTGTGCCTAACATTGTTATCAAAAGACTCGTGTTTCCACATCCGAGCCGCGTAACAGCGAGCTGAGAATGTTGTGTACGTCCAAACTTATGGGTTCTACAGGAAAACCTGAATTGATTAATCATGTGTCAATGATAACTACTAGCATACGACGGGGGCAAACTCGAGCCATGATAGGTTGTCTGGTGGATAATTGAGCGCAAAGATGCAAGCTGGTAGACAGAAATTGCATTTAAGGCCTATTTCCGGGGCGAGTTTGCACAAGATATGGCTCCTTGGAACAGTCAGGCTTATACTATAAACCCATGACTGACGCACGCCTCCCCCTTATCACTGAACCGGAACAGCTCGAAGCCGTCCTCGGCAACGACAAGCTGGTAGTGGTACACATCTCCAAACCGGAACGCTACGCCGAGTTTCACATACCGGGCGCCATTTACCTGCAGGGACCACAGTTCGTGCGTGTGGAAAAGCCGGTCATGGGCCTGCTGCCGCATGCGAGCGATCTTCAACAATTACTGGAAGCCTGCGGTATTAGTCCGGACACCCATGTCGTTGCCTGTGACGATGAAGGTGGCGGCTGGGCCAGTCGCCTGCTCTGGACACTGGACTGCATCGGCCACCAGCATTTTTCCCTGCTGAACGGCGGGCTGGTAAGCTGGGTCAGCGAAGGCTTCCCGATCAGCCGGGATAACGCCCACCCCGGCACAGGCCACTACCCGTTGTCATACCAGGACGGGCCGGTGGCGAATGCCGACTATATCCTCGAGCGCCTCGGCAACACGGACTTCATCCCGCTGGACAGCCGCACGCCACAGGAATACACCGGGGCGAAAAAACTGGCGGCGCGCGGTGGAC
>JALWRY010000275.1 GCA_027080445.1 Thiohalobacter sp.
CCGGCAAGCAGATACGCACCGGCATCGTCATTGCCAGTCTCTACGGCATTAGCGATGAATTTCACCAGTCCTTCGTCCCCGGGCGTACCCCGGATGTTTTGGACTGGGTCGCCGATACCACCGGGGCCTTGCTCGCGATCCTGCTGCTGGCACAACTAACCCGAACCCTTTCCCAACGCACCCCCTCTTAAAGGGGTCAGTACCCTTAAATTTTTCAATTTAAGGGTACTGACCCCTTTAAGAGGGTACGGTATTAATGGTCGACGAGATAGTCCGACCAGTTGCGGGAATCGTCACCGAACACGAAGAAGAACGGGTTCAACAGGGAGTCCTTGGTGTTGTAACGTAACGGTTGCATGTCGAGGTCGGTCAGGTGGCCACCGGCCTGTACCACCACGCAGTGCGCGGCGGCCGTGTCCCATTCCGAGGTCAGGCCAAGGCGTGGGTAGACGTCTGCTGCGCCTTCGGCCACGAGGCAAATTTTCAACGAACTGCCCATGCTGACGATTTCATGCTCGCCCAGCTTCTCCAGGAAGGCTTTCAGTGAATCACCCTGGTGGGAACGGCTGCCGACCACGGCCACCGGGCCATCAGAGAGCTTGCGCACGTGGATTGGCCGCTCGTCTTCGCCGGGGGTTTCCTTGATGGCGCCCTGTCCTTCACAGGCGGCATAGGTCACCCCGGTGACGGGTACATACACCACACCCAATACAGGCACGCCATCACGGATCAGGGCGATGTTCACGGTAAATTCCCCGTTGCGCTTGATGAACTCTTTGGTGCCATCGAGCGGGTCGATCAGCCAGTAGGTCTGCCACGACGCACGCGTTTCAAAGGGGATTTTGGCATCTTCCTCGGACAGCACAGGGATATCCGGCGTGAGCGCTTTCAGACCCGCGACGATGGTGTGATGCGATGCCATGTCTGCGGCGGTCAGCGGCGACTTGTCCGCCTTGTCCTGCACGGAAAACTCGGTACCGTAGACTTCGAGGATTTTTTCGCCGGCCTGCTTCGCCAGTTGCCGGACATCATTCAGGTAATCACACACATTCATCGACATATCTCGCTGCTTCACGCCTCAGGGGGAAGGCCGTATCATACGCTATCCGTGCAGCCCGATTAACCACCATGACCCACGCACTGCCCTGGCAAGCTATCGACACCGTGTTCCTGGACATGGATGGCACACTGCTGGACCTGCATTTCGACAACCATTTCTGGCTGGAACACGTACCGCTGCGCTGGGCGGAGAAGCACGGTGTTTCGCTGGATGAGGCCAAACAGGCCTTGTTCCCGCGCTTCCGCGCCATGGAAGGCACGATCGACTGGTACTGTGTCGATTACTGGAGCCGTGAGCTCGACCTGGATATTACCGCGCTGAAACAAGAAGTCGCGCACCTGATACAGGTCCACCCGCAGGTTGCCGGGTTCCTGGAAGTACTGGCCGCCAGCCAACGCCGCGTAGTGCTGTTGACCAACGCCCACGAAAAGGTGGTTGAGCTAAAAATGGGCCTGACCGGACTGGCAAAGCACTTCGACAAGCTGATCTGTGCACACACCTTCCGCATCCCCAAGGAAGACCCAGGCTTCTGGCCGGCCCTGGCTGAGCAGGATGTCTTTGACCCGGAAAGGACCCTGTTCGTGGACGACAGCCTGCCGGTGCTACAGGCGGCACGTGACTACGGGATTCGTTACCTGCGTGCGGTGCGTGTTCCGGATGCCAGTGCACCACCCAAACAAACCGGAGATTTTATTGCTATCGAGAGTTTTAATGACCTGCTCGAAAACCTGACCTGAAAACCGGGGTCATGAAAACCGGGGTCAGATCACAATACTTTCTAATATTAGAGAAAACTGTGATCTGACCCCGGTTTTACGGTTTTAATACGGCCGTTGTCCCCAGCGTTTGAAGCGCTTCTTGCAGTACTTCAGCAGGGACATGTAACCGTCAAAATATAACTCGAAACCTTCTTCCGCCGGTGAATCGAATTCACAATAGTCATTGGAGTAATCCCGGCAGATCTGTGGTCGGTCTTCATAGATACCGCAACGGCCATCCGGCTGTATATGCGTGCAAGCGTTATCGACCAGCAGGTACCAGCTGCCTTCATCCTTGTAGACACGGATATCACGGTGTGAAATCTGCCAGAGCAGGAAATCGAAATCCTCTTTTGAACGTGGTGTATCGATTTCCTGGCTGATGTAGGTGCAGCACTTGGTGTTGGTGCAGAAACCGCACTTGGTCTCCGGGGTCATCTCTACCTTTAACGGAGTTTTATGCGGGTCTTTTGTGCTGTTTTTAGCTTTCTTGCTCATAATCGCACTTGTTTCTTTTGAGTTAGTTTCGCAATTTAAGGGTACTGACCCCTTTAATTGCTTTAATTTAAAGGGGTCAGTACCCTTAAATTCAGCCCAACTTACGTGGCTGTAAATTTGAAGCAATCATATCCTGCGGTTTGTTCGATACGCTCGGCACAAATCACTTTCACTTCACGATTACCGACGTGAATCGTCATGGGGCGCTTTGGCGTATACAAGCCGGCGGGCGCGACAAGACGCGCTGCCGAACCCTGGTCGCCGGAGGAAGGCAGGAACAAGGCCTTGTACATGTGGGTGCCGGATCCTCCCTTGCCTTGCGGGCTGCTTTCGGCTTCAGCATCATCTTCGAACTCAAGCTCAACGGGCGCCGGGATATTTTCAAAGGCCTCGACACCAACTTCGGTACCCTTGTCACGGTCATCGCGCAGCCAGCGGATAGATAGCAGCCGGAACGGTGCATCGGGATTTTCACCATCACCCACCACACAAACCAGGTCACCGACCTGTAAGGCGCTGGCCGAGCTTTCACTCCAGCCCAGTCGGTAACCCTGCTCGCTGCGATCGCGGATGACCCAGTGCTGTGGTTCCGGCGCATCGTCATTCCTGTGCCTGAGCAGCCAGTCGTACACCGCATCCAGTCCAACGACCACATCGATCCAGCTGCCGCCGATGCGCCGCCGGCTACGCCGTTTGTCACGCGGCGTTACTTCCGGCAACAGGTGCTTGAGTATGGCCGCCTCGCTGCGCTGGCGGCGTCGGTCCTGCGACAGGGCCACCAGTGTCTTGTGCATCAACTGCAATGCGGGGCGCGCATCGATGAGGTAGGGTTCTTCGCCTTCCACCGGCGAAGTGAGAAACACACAGTGCCGTGGACGGTTGTCGTACATCAGGTCAATGAAAAACAGGCCCTCCGGAATACCCTGCCAGCTGTTGCCCGGTACGATGCGCACTTTACCCGCGTACTGCAACAGGGTGCGATAGTACAAATCCGCCTGTCCTTCTTCAGCGGCAAACGGATCGAGCAGCGACAGCAGGCAGGTTGCCTGGTAACTGACTGCAAGGCTTATCGTACTATCGACTTCGCTGTTATCGAGCGCGTCATGCACGCCATGATGCCGCGCCAGGCGGTATAACTGGTTGAGTTCAAGAAATACAAAAGGCGGCTCGGGACGGTAATAACGGTAACTGTGCAGCAAGGCGGCAGCAAGCTGGCGCGCCGCCGCACGCACAACCCGGCCAAAGACCGGTAACGCCGACCGGTATGCCCCGTCGGCATGCATCGCCTTGACGACCAGTTTGTAGCCATTCGCCATCGCCAGGCACAGGCGTTCAATATCATCCACGGCATGCTGCCGCTGCTGGCGACTGAGCGGTTGCTGGCGCAGGCGAATCGGTTCAGCGCTTTCGAACAGACGCTGTACGAATGGCCGGTAGACATCGAGTAATTCCAGCCGCAACGAGGTCTCCAACCGCTGTTCATTGAGCGGCTCCAGCGCCAGCAACACCTGGCGCACAGATTCCTCCGCGTTCATCGCCGGCATGGCGGACAACCAGTCATATAAACGCCGCGCATCCAGCTCCAGGGTCGGATCCTGAAAGTCATGCTGTTCCGGCGTGGTTAGTAATAGGCTCATGTCTGAAAAAGTCTACTGGAGCATGTGATCAATTCAATTTAATGTAATTTAAAGGGGTCAGTACCCTTAAATTGAAAATTTAAGGGTACTGACCCCTTTAAATAAGTTAGAGGGTGTCTGACCATTGTAGTCGGTAACTGCCGTTTTCATTGTCGGCGAAGGTGGTCAGGAACTTTGTCACGGCTTGCGGTACGGTGCCGTTTTGCCGAATCGTGGCGTCCAGTCGGTAGGCGCCGGTGGTTTCCAGCGCCACATCCGCCTTTACCTGCAGGGCGCCGCCGGTGGCGACGAGTTTTCCTTCGGTGGTGGTGTCACTGTGTTGTGTGGTGAGGGTGGCACTACCCAGTGACAAGGCCAGTGGCGCCTTGACCCCGGCCGGCTTCCAGGTAATTTCCCCACTGAATACCGGTACACCGTCGGGCGGGAAACGGACATCTTCGAGATCCACTGACAAGCGGCCGGTGACACTGAGCTGCTTCACACCCAGCCGATACAATACTTCGGCCGCGCCAACATCGAGATGCACATCCTGCAGGTAAGGTGCGCCTGAGAATGTCAGTCCCGCCAGCGTATGTGCGGGTTTCCTGTCCAGCCGGCCCTGTAACCCAAACTCCAGTTTCCCCAGAAACAGTGACAGCGGCCTGAAGCGCCAGCGCACATCATCAACCGCCACACCCTTCGCGACAATACGGCCCGTGTGCCCGCTCCACACGGTGCCCTGCACACTGCCGATGACGACGCCAGGCATGGGTGGCGCCAACGCCAGCGCCCGGTCGGCGGGGATGGTTGCAACCAGGAACACCAGCCAGGCGAAGATTCCCGCCGCCACGGCGCGTCCTGTTGTCATCAGCCCACAGGCCCAAGCAGCGTCAGGCGGGCATTCACGCGCCCCGCGCCTTTGGGTTCGATGGTGATGACACTGGTATCGACCTGGTAGGTCCGGTTCAGCTTGCCAAGCCACAGGACCATCGCGTCAAACGCCGCACCTTCCAGCCAGATCTTGACGCCCTTGCTGCCATCCGGCTCGATGCGCTTGATCGCCGGACCCAGGCCGGCAGACCGGGCCGACTGGTCGACCACCGCCAGCAGCGACCGTCCCCCGAGCCCCTGTGCGC
>JALWRY010000276.1 GCA_027080445.1 Thiohalobacter sp.
ATGCAGGAAAGCGTCATGCAGATCCGTATGCTGCCAATCAGTTTTTCCTTCAATCGTTTCCCGCGTCTGGTGCATGACTTGTCCTCCAAACTCGGCAAGAAGATTGACCTGAAAATATCCGGCGAGAACACCGAACTGGATAAAACGGTCATGGAAAAGATCGGTGACCCCCTGGTTCACCTGGTACGCAATTCGCTGGATCACGGCATTGAAATGCCGGAAGAACGTGTCGCCAGCGGGAAAGCGGAGACCGGTGTCATTCACCTGAATGCCTTCCACCAGGGCGGTAATATTGTCATTGAAATTTCTGACGACGGCGGTGGCTTGCCGGCTGACCGGATACTGGCCAAGGCACGCGAGCGCGGCCTGGTGGGCGAAGATGAAACCCTGAGCCATGAGCGTACGCTCGAACTGATTTTCGAACCCGGGTTTTCCACGGCGGAAGTCGTCAGTGACGTATCCGGACGTGGTGTAGGCATGGATGTCGTACGTCGCAATATCAAGGACCTGGGTGGCACCATCGAGGTGCAATCGACACCGGGCGAGGGTTCCACCTTCACGATCCGTCTGCCCCTGACACTGGCGATCCTCGACGGTCAGCTGCTCAGTGTCGGCGATGAGACCTTCATCATGCCACTGATTTCGATCATTGAATCACTGCAGGTCGACCAGGCCATGGTTAATTCGGTTGCCGGTAGTACGGAGATGTACCGTCTCCGCGAAGACTACATACCGATTGTGCGCCTGTACGATATTTTCGGGATAGCACCGAAAACAACCCGTTTGCAGGAAGCCTTGCTGGTCGTGGTTGAACACGAAGGGAACAAGATTGGACTGATGGTCGATGAACTGCTGGGGCAGCAACAGGTTGTGATCAAAAGCCTGGAAACCAACTACCGTCGTGTCGAGGGGCTGTCCGGGGCAACCATCCTCGGTGATGGTACCGTCGCGCTGATACTCGATGTTGGCGGTCTTATCAGTTTGAGCGGTCGTGGTGGATCGGGTCGTCACGCCGGCGCCGATGACGAACAGGCTGCGTAGGGGTGAATATGGAAGCCACACAGGTCGAGGCAAAAATCGAAGCAGCCGCGATGTCTATCGGGTTAAGTGGGGATGAAGACCAGTATCTTACCTTTATGCTTGGCGGCGAGGAATACGGCGTGGATATCCTGCGTATCCAGGAGATAAAGGGCTGGGACCGCATTACCCATATCCCCAATACACCGCCTTATATACTGGGTGTCATCAATCTGCGTGGTGCGATTGTTCCCGTGGTGGACTTGCGTCAGCGCTTCGGAATGGACACAAGCGAATACGGACCAACCACGGTAGTGATTGTTTTGAAGGTCCAGGGCGAAGACCGCGAACGCATCATGGGCGTGGTTGTCGATGCAGTGTCCGATGTCTATGACATCCCGGAAACCGAGCTCAAGCCGGCGCCGGACAGCGCAAAAGATACCATTATGGAATCTGTGAGCGCACTGGCTACCGTTGAAGAAAAACTGGTCATCCTGCTGGACGTGGATCATTTGCTGAATACCAGCGAGCTTTCCGCCATGGACGGGTTGACAGGGTAGGCGCTAACAATGCAGGTGATAATAAATGGTGCAACGTAACCGTGTATTTCGGGTAAAACGCCAGGCCCGGCCAAATGGCCGTCAGGGGTTCTGGATGTGGATATTCAGTGGACTCGCATGGATGGGATGAAACAATGACGACAAAACGTAAACGCAAGGCAACGGGCAACCAGGCCGTAACCGAAGAGGCGCAAAGGCTGAAAGGTCTTGAACGCCGAACGACGTCAAATCGACGTAAGTCGCCAAGGCGAAAGGCGGATGAAAACCTGTCGAAGGAACAGTCAGAGAAGGAAGCGCGCATTGCCCTGCTGGAGAATTCCTTTGCCCTGCTGGCGGGGGAAGCCGAAGCGCTGGTTGCACGTTTCTACGAGGAGTTGTTCAAACGCTACCCGGCGGTACAACCCCTGTTTGAAAATTCGAATATGGCCGATCAACAGAAGAAACTGCTGGCTGCCCTGAAGCTGGTCGTTAACAACCTGCGAAAACCGGATGTGCTGGAAAATGCCCTGGTTGAGCTGGGTAGAAAACATGTGGGTTATGGCGCCCAGGCGGAACACTATGGTGCAGTGGCAGGGACACTGCTGGATGTCATGGCAGAGTTTGCCGGTGACGCATGGACAGATGACGTCAGCAAGGCCTGGACGGATGCACTGAACCAGGTGGCTGACATAATGATTGACGCGGGAAATCAGGAGATGGCAATGGCGGTGAACAAAGAGACAGTAACACGGGATCTGGACAGTGCAGGCGATGAAAGCCTGTTCGCGTCAGTCGATGAAATGCTCAGGCAACACGAGGCGGGAAATATCAGTCATATGATAGCTTCCGAGGGGTTGAGTGGTGTAGCGGCACGTACTGCCGAGGCAATTAATCGCCTAGTGAAGTCACATATTGATGTAAAAATGCAGATCGTCGACCTGGTGTCCGAGTACGTGGATGGTAACTTTTCCCGGAAAATCGATCGCTTGCCCGGCGAGAAGGCAAGGATTACTGAAGCCATCGACAAGGTTCACAGCGGTTTCCAGGCGCAGAAAGAACAGCTCGACGCCGTGGCCAGACTCAAGGGCGCCGTGGATCAAAGCCAGACGGCGATCATGATGGTCGATCGTGACCTGAAGGTTACCTACGCCAACCAGGCCACAACCGACTTGCTGAAGAAACACGAGGCGATGCTCAGGGGGCTGTTCCCCGGGTTCGACGCCAGTAATATGGTGGGCGTATGCATCGATACTTTCCATAAAAATCCGGAACACCAGCGCAAATTGCTGGCGAATCCGGCCAATCTGCCCTATACCACCGACATTGCACTTGGGCCGCTGACCATTCAGTTAAACGTAACGGCGATTATGAATGCAGGCGGCGAGTATGTTGGTAATAACCTGGAATGGTCTGATGTCACGGAACAGCGCGCCAGGGAAGTTGAGGTCGCGCGTTTACAGTCAGCCGTCGATGGCGCGCAGACAAATTTAATGATCTGTGATAGCGATCTGAATATTACCTATGTCAATCCCGCAGTGAAGGAAATGATGAGTCGGCGTGAAGCCGAACTTCGCAAGGTTTTCCCGGGTTTCAGTGTGGCTAATCTGATCGGGTCAAATATCGATCAGTTCCACAAGAATCCGGCGCATCAGCGCGCTTTACTCAGTGATACGAAAAATCTGCCGTTTTCTGCAGAAATTGAAGTCGCCGGTCTCGAGTTTTCTCTGAATGCTACGGCAATCCTTGATCACCAGGGTAACTGGATGGGCAATATGGTTGAATGGCGCGATATCACTGAACAGAAGGAAGCGGAGCGTCAGATTGAACAACTGATCCAGGCGGCTGCAGCAGGCGAGCTTAATGAACGTCTGAAGTCAGAAGATTTTGAAGGTTTTGCACACACGGTAGCAGTCGGGATGAACAACTTGCTGGATGCCGTTAGCCAGCCGACACAGGCGACAGCCCATGTCGTAAAAGCATTGGCGGAAGGTGATCTGACACAGACGATGGAAGGCGAGTATCACGGCCAGTTTGCCGACCTCAGGGATGCTGTAAATGGTTCGGTTACCAATTTACTGGAAATGGTCAATGAGATTCGCAGCACAGCGGATAACATTGGCAGCTCCGCCGGTGAACTGGCGCGCGGTAATGCCGACCTGAGTCAGCGTACCGAAGAGATGGCCTCCAGCCTTGAAGAAACCGCTTCAAGCATGGAAGAGATGACCAGCACTGTCAGCCAGAATGCCGATAACGCCAGGCAGGCGAATCAACTGGCGGCGGGCGCGCGTGAACAGGCCGAGAAGGGTGGCGAAGTGGTTGGCCGCGCGGTAGAAGCGATGGGGGCTATTAACAACTCCAGCAAGGAAATCGCCGACATCATCGGCGTAATCGACGAGATCGCTTTCCAGACCAATCTGCTGGCGTTGAATGCCGCTGTGGAAGCCGCGCGCGCCGGTGAGCAGGGTCGTGGTTTCGCGGTGGTTGCTGCCGAAGTACGTAATCTCGCGCAGCGCAGCGCCGGCGCGGCCAAGGAAATCAAGAGCCTGATCAAGGACAGTGTCGATAAGGTGGAAGAGGGCAGCCGGCTGGTTGATGAGTCCGGCAGCACACTCAACGAGATTGTCAACTCGGTGAAAAAAGTGTCCGATATCATTGCCGAGATTGCCGCCGCCAGCCAGGAGCAATCAACCGGTATTGAGCAGGTGAACAAGGCTGTGACGCAGCTCGACGAAGTTACGCAACAGAATGCCGCGCTGGTCGAGGAAGCGGCTGCAGCCAGCGAGTCAATGGATGATCAGGCACAGGGGCTGACCGGCCTGATGGACCGTTTCCAGACAGGCGACCAGGCCTATGCTGCCTCAGCACCGTCTGCGCCAGCGCCGCGTGTGCGTACACAAGCTTCAGCTGCACCGGCAAAGCGCAGACAGCAACGGGCGCCCGCGCCGAGTTCAGACGATGAGTGGGAAGAATTCTAGGAATTGGCACAACACGTTATCGCAGGAGCGGGACAAGGAAAAAATCATATGCTGGCCAGAGCTCCACAGGGAAAACGCGAACGCGAATTCGAGTTCACCCCGGCCGACTTTGAAGCGGTGCGCAAGACGCTCTACGAGCTGGCCGGGATTTCACTGAACGACGGTAAAAGCGATCTGGTTTATGGTCGTCTGGCAAGACGCTTGCGCAGTTTGCGGATACCCCGTTTTAGCGAGTATCTGGCATATATCCATTCAGCTGCCGGCGAAGGCGAAGTCGTGCATTTTATCAATGCCTTGACGACTAACCTGACAGCTTTTTTCCGCGAACCTCACCACTTTGAGTTTCTTGCCAACACTGCCTTGCCTGAATCCATGCGACGTCACCGGAGTGATCACCGCGTCCGTTTGTGGTCAGCAGGATGTTCAACTGGCGAAGAGCCGTATTCAATCGCCATGATCCTGTCTGAAACCCGGCTGCTGGATTCACCCTGGGATACCCGGTTGCTGGCAACAGACCTGGATTCCAACGTGG
>JALWRY010000277.1 GCA_027080445.1 Thiohalobacter sp.
ACCCAAGATTACGTTCCTGGATCACGCGGATGCGATCACGCAGCTTTGCCGCTTCTTCAAACTCCAGATCCTGCGCATGCTGGTGCATCTGTTTTTCCAGCTTTTTGATTTCTTTTGCCAGCTTGTCGGGTGACAGGCCGGCATATTCGGCGACTTCTTCGGCGATTGCGGCAAACTTCTTCGCACCCCCCGCCCCCGTGGCATAGGCGCCTTCCATAATATCGGCAACAGCCTTCTGGATGGTCACGGGAGTGATGCCGTGTTCTTCGTTATACGCCATCTGCTTCGCGCGACGGCGCTCGGTTTCGCCAATGGCGCGCTCCATGGAACCGGTGATCTTGTCGGCGTACAGAATAGCCTTGCCGCGAACATTCCGCGCAGCGCGACCAATGGTCTGGACCAGTGAACGATCGGAACGCAGGAAGCCTTCCTTGTCCGCGTCCAGGATAGCGACCAGCGACACCTCGGGCATATCCAGCCCTTCGCGCAGCAGGTTGATCCCCACCAGCACGTCGAACTCACCCAGACGCAGGTCACGGATAATCTCCACCCGCTCCACCGTGTCGATATCGGAGTGCAGATAGCGGACCCGCACGTCGTGTTCGCGCAGGTATTCGGTCAGGTCTTCCGCCATGCGCTTGGTCAGGGTGGTGATCAGTACACGCTCGTTCACCGTGGCACGCTTGCGGATCTCGGAAAGCACATCATCGACCTGCGTACCGGCGGGCCGTACCTCGATTTCCGGGTCCAGCAGACCGGTCGGCCTGACCACCTGTTCGACCACCTGGCCGGCATGTTCTTCTTCGTACTTGCCGGGCGTGGCTGAAACAAAGATCGACTGCGGGATCAGGCGTTCGTATTCATCGAACCGCAGTGGCCGGTTGTCCAGCGCAGACGGCAGACGAAACCCGTATTCGACCAGGGTCTCCTTGCGCGAACGGTCGCCCTTGTACATGCCACCCAGTTGCGGAATGGTCACATGCGATTCATCCACTACCACCAGCGCATCATCCGGCAGGTATTCGAGCAGAGTGGGTGGCGGCTCGCCGGCCTTGCGCCCGGACAGGTAGCGGGAGTAGTTCTCGATGCCCGAGCAGTAGCCCAGTTCCACCATCATCTCGATATCGAAGCGGACACGCTGCTCCAGCCGTTGCGCCTCGACCAGCTTTTCATGCTTGCGCAGGTGTTCCAGGCGTTCGGCCAGTTCTTCCTTGATGTCATCGATACAGTCCAGCAATGTCTGGCGCGGGGTGACGTAGTGACTCTTCGGATAAATCGTCAGGCGCGGCACGCGGCGCAACACCTCGCCAGTGAGCGGATCGAAATACGACAGGTTTTCGATTTCATCATCGAACAGCTCGATGCGTACCGCCTCGGCGTCAGACTCCGCCGGGTGGATATCGATCACCTCGCCGTGCACCCGGTAGGTGGCGCGCGCCAGCTCGACATCGTTTCGCGTGTACTGCAACTCTGCCAGGCGCCGTAGCAGCTTGCGCTGGTCGATGCGGTCACCGCGATCCAGGTGCAGCACCATACTCAGGTAGGAGCGCGGGTCACCCAGGCCGTAAATGGCCGAGACCGTGGCCACCAGCACCGTATCGCGCCGTTCCAGCAACGCCTTGGTGGCCGACAGGCGCATTTGCTCAATATGATCATTGACCGAGGCATCCTTCTCGATGAAGGTGTCCGACGAGGGCACATAGGCTTCCGGCTGGTAATAATCGTAGTAGGACACGAAATACTCCACCGCGTTGTGCGGGAAGAAGGTCTTCATCTCGCCATATAACTGCGCCGCCAGCGTCTTGTTCGGCGCCAGAATCAGCGTCGGACGCTGTACCTGCTGCATGACGTTGGCGATGGTAAAGGTCTTGCCGGAGCCGGTGACGCCAAGCAAGGTCTGGTGCGCAAGACCATCGTTCAGCCCTTCGACAAGACCCTTGATCGCCTCCGGCTGGTCGCCGGCCGGAGACATGTCTGTTATCAATTGAAATTCTTTGCTCACAGGGATTAAGTAATGCGTCGGGTTTCAGTATCATGGGCTGCCATCATGCAGCCATTATCAAAAGGATCGCCGGAGTGAACGACATCACCCTGTCACAACGCGTGCAACGGGTTAAGCCCTCACCGACCCTTGCCGTCACCGCACGCGCCGCCGAACTGCGCGCCGCCGGCAAGGACATTATCGGCCTGGGCGCCGGCGAACCGGATTTCGACACGCCCGACCACATCAAGGAAGCCGCAATCCAGGCGATCCGCCACGGCGCTACCCGCTACACGGCGGTGGATGGCACGGCGGAACTCAAAAGCGCCATTATAAACAAGTTTCAGCGCGATAACGGGCTAAGCTACGCGGCCGACCAGATTCTGGTGTCCTGCGGCGGCAAACAGAGCTTCTACAACCTGTGCCAGGCGCTGCTGAACCCCGGCGACGAGGTTATCATCCCCGCCCCCTACTGGGTTTCCTACCCGGATATGGTCAGGCTGGCCGATGGCGAGCCGGTCATCGTGCGCGCCGGGCTGGAACAGCGCTTCAAGATCACGCCGGAACAGCTGGAAGCAGCGATCACGCCGAAGACACGCCTGTTTGTGCTCAACAGCCCCTCAAACCCCACAGGCGTCGCCTACAGCCGCACCGAACTGGAAGCACTGGCGTCAGTATTGCTGAAAAACCCGCAGATCCTGGTGGCTACAGATGACATGTACGAGCACATCCTGTGGACCGACGCACCATTCGTGAACATCGTCAACGCCGCGGAAGACCTGATGCCCCGCACCATTGTGCTGAACGGTGTCTCCAAGGCCTACGCCATGACAGGCTGGCGCATCGGTTATGCCGGCGGTCCCGGGCCGCTGATCCAGGCGATGAAGAAAATCCAGTCGCAAAGCACCTCGAACCCGGCGGCGGTATCCCAGGCGGCAGCCTGTGAGGCGCTGGACGGCGACCAGTCCTGCATCGCCCCCATGCTGACTGCTTTCCACAAGCGGCATGATTTCGTGGTCGCAACGCTGAATGCGCTGGACGGCGTGCGCTGCGCCGAAGCCGATGGCACCTTTTACGCCTTCCCGGACTTCAGTGAGGTCATCGAGCGGCTGGATGGCATCAACGATGACATCGAGCTTGCCGAACACCTGCTGCAGGCGGCCGGCGTCGCCCTGGTGCCGGGTTCGGCTTTCGGTTCACCCGGTTACCTGCGCCTGTCGTTCGCGACCGGCATGGATACGCTGAAGGATGCGCTCGGGCGTATTGCCGGGGCGCTGAATACCTGAACCGGTGCAGTTGACCGGTCACGGGCAGTTCCGTAGAATCCCCGGCTTCGCGGAACGCGATTCCCCGGTAGCTCAGTCGGTAGAGCGGGTGACTGTTAATCACTAGGTCGGCAGTTCGAGCCTGTCCCGGGGAGCCATATCAATACGTATACAAGCCCTCGTTTCGAGGGCTTTTTTTTCGGCTTACACTGCGGAAAGTGCTTGATATACAGGGTTTATCGAGTGATAGCCGAATCACCATCCAGAAATATTTCCTCGTTTGCATGATGCAGCCTGTCTCATCCTGACACAGGCCAAAGCAGGGCAGCGCAACATTTAGTGTCCCTAAAAGTGTCCCTAGTAGCCTCCTGGGCAATGGGGTTATAGGTTTCCTCCAGGACCTCTCAACCAAGCGCGCATTCCAGAGACACCGATACGGTGTACCAGAACCAACAGGCCTCAGGGTAAAGCCACTCAATACCGCATCTGCGAACTTGCATCCCCAAGATCTCATGAGAATCTGAACAGGTTGAAAACCTGTTCTCCCACGCATGAGGTAGTGATGGCCCTTAGAACTTTTCTACGTCCCAATGCCAGCGTCATCGGAAGACGGCGCCTCATTGGCTTACCACATCCGGGCTCTCTGCAAATAGCTGGGCAAGGAAAGATTCTGCATGCTCAAACGCACGCAAACCGTCTCATTCTGACGCAGATTTTGTGGTGTTGAATCAGGTCGTTACGGTTAACTCATTGAACCATTCAAGGCATCAAACACATGAATCGCAGAGTTTTAACAAACGCCACCGTAAAGAATACGCGCGCAACCGATAAGGTACGTGAAATCGCTGACCATAGTTGTCCGGGCTTACGCCTCAAGATTACCCCTGCCGGGCGACGTATCTGGATCTACCGTTACCGGGACAAGAGGACCCGCAAGTTGGTCAAAATTACACTCGGCCGTTATCCTGCCCTGTCACTGGTCGATGCCCGGGCCCGCTGGGTGACGCTCTCAGGCGCCACCAATCCCAAGGCGGCATATCAGCGTGCATTGGACCGTGAGATGGCAGAGGATGACGCTCTACTGCAGGAAGACAAAAAAGATACTATCTCTACCCTGGTGCAAGACTATGTCGAGCACGCCCGACGCAGCAAAAAGTCCTGGAAAAAAGACAAGCAAATGCTTTACAACCACCTGATGCCACGCTATGAGCACCTGGCTGCGTATTCCGGCCCAAGGTGAACAGTCATTCTGGTTCAACGTGAACACCTGTTCTGGTCGAACGTGAACACCCATTCCGGTTCAAGGTGAACACTTTTCGGGATTTTCCGGAATCGCTGTTCACGATCCCGGAATGGGTGTTCACGTTGAACCGGAATCATTCTCAACGCATTGTTTTGTCAATTAGTTTGGTAGGCTCTCCCGCTTTTTGGGAGTGGTCATGCCAGCCAAGAGGACGACAATGCGAAAAATCCGCGAAATCCTACGATTACGACACGCCGGGCTGACGATCCGGCAGATCAAAGCCAGCACCAAGCTCAGTGTCGGCGCCATCCAGAAACTGCTGACCAAAGCCGGGGCGCTGGGCCTGGCTTGGCCACTGCCATCGGAGTTGACTGACGACCAGCTGGCCCGACTGTTCTATCCGGGCGCAGATCCCTGTGTCTCCCGCCGTTTCCAGATACCCGACTGGTCTGTCGTCCATCAGGAACTCAAGCGCAAGGGGATGACCAAGCAACTGCTGTGGGACGACTGCATGGATGCAGGAGGTAGGGCAACGCAGGAGCAGTTGCCGAGGAGTACAC
>JALWRY010000278.1 GCA_027080445.1 Thiohalobacter sp.
GGCGGTCGTCGTCGAGGTCGCGCTGGCCGTGGGTGGTGGCGTTGAAGTCGACGCGGTCGATGATGCCCTGCAGGAGCGGGTTTTCTTTGGCAATGGCCCGCATGTGGGTGGTGACGCCTTCGCCGATTTGGTCTGCGAGCTTGCGGATGACGGACCAGACGGGTTGCTCGGGATCTTCCGGCACCAGGGGAAGATAGAAGCGGACGAGCTTGTGGTCGGCCCTGGCGAGCTGGAAGGCCTTCTTGCGCGAGCCAACCTCGGCAGCGATGCGGTTCACCTCGTCGTCGAACACGTCGCAAAGGCGCTTGGTGAAGATGAGCGGGAGGATGAAGTCCTTGTATTTGGGTGCATCCTTGGCGCCACGGATGGAACAGGCGGCATCCCAGATCCATGATTCGATGGATTTGTCCTTTTCATTATTTACGGCGGCCGTTTTTTTGGCTGCTTTTTTCTTTGATGCTGTTTTCTTTTTGGCCCTTGCCGCCATGAATCGATCCTTTACCTGTTCCTGAATTTTCTGATTTGCGCATCTATTTCACAGTTCCATCACCAGAAGTCCTTTATCCGGCAGACCGAACGCGTAGTCAAGCCTGAACAGTTCATCCAACAGGCCGACGACGCTTATGTCGATGAGAATATTGGCATCACTGATTAGCCAGCTTGCGGCTCACTTCGTGCGTATAGGGTTTGCTAATCCACCGCCGCCCAGATATACCAGCTCGCCACCGTCCGGTAGGGCCGCCACGCTTCCGCCAGTTCGAGGTACACATCATGCGGCACATCCTCCTTCAGCCCCCAATGTACCCGCATGGATTTCCGCAACGCCAGGTCCCCCACCGGCAGCACATCCATCCTGCCCAGTGAAAACATCAACAACATCTCGGCCGTCCACTGTCCGATACCAGGCAGATCCATCAACATCTCCGCCACCTGTTCATCATCCAGTGTATCAAGTTGATGCAGATCCAGTTCCTCCTGGCGAACCCGGCGCGCGATTTCCCGGATGTAACGAATCTTCGCCCCGCTCAGGCCGCAACGCCGCAGGGTGGTTTCACGCACGCGGTAAAAGTGTTCAGGGTGGAACACGTCGCTGCCAAAGTGTTTGAGCAGGCGCCCCTCTATGCTGCGCGCGGCCTTGACGGAGAGTTGCTGGTTGACGATGGCCCACACCAGGGTGTGGAAGCGCGGGTGCGGGTCGCGTTGCAGGGTGCAGGGACCGTGTTGTTCAATCATCCGGGCCAGGATCGGGTCGGTGCCGGCCAGGTAGCGTTCGGCCCGGCGCAGTATTTTTTTCACGCCCCGCCCAGGCCCACGGACAGCACGCCATAGGTCACGATCGCCATGCCGGCGGCGGCGATGGCAGCCTGGCGTTTCCAGCCAAATAGCAACATGATCACTACCACGGTCCAGCCCATGAGCAATGGCCAATACTGGATTTCACCGTTCATATTTTCTGCTCTTCCTGCTCCAGCAGTTTGATGAACTCTTTTTCAGACAATACCGGCACGTTGAGTCTTTTTGCCTTGGCGAGTTTGGAGCCGGGTTTTTTCCCGGCAATGACAGCGCTGGTTTTGGCCGATACGCTACTGGCCACCTTGGCGCCCAGCGCCTGCAGGCGCGCCTTGGCGTCGTTGCGTTTCAGTTTTTCCAGGGTACCGGTGAGGACGTAGGTTTTGCCTTGCAGCGGCTGTGCGGCTGCGGCCTCCTGCAATGGCCAGGTGACGCCGGCATCGAGCAGCTTTTTAATCACGTCGCGGTTATGCGCCTGCCCGAAGAAGTGCGCAATGTGTCCAGCCACCACGGGGCCGATATCGGGTATAGCTTCCAGTTCTTCCTGCGTGGCTTTTGCCAGTCGATCGATGTCGGCCTGCGCCCGGTCGTGATCGGACAGGCCTTTTGCACTGCTGGCGCCGAAGGTCCTCGCCAGTGCGCGTGCCGTGACTTCCCCGACTTCGCGAATACCCAGCGCAAACAGGAAGCGTTCCAGTGTGGTCTGTTTACTCGCTTCCAGGGCGGCGACCAGGTTCTCGGTCGACTTGATGCCCATGCGTTCCAGCCCGTACAGGGTTTCTATATCCAGGTGGTACAGGTCGGCGACATCGTTTACCAGGCCTTCATCGACAAGTTGTTCCACCAGTTTGTCGCCAAGACCTTCGATGTCCATGGCGCGTCGCGAGGCAAAGTGCTTGATGGCTTCCTTGCGCTGCGCTTCGCAGAACAGGCCGCCGGTGCAACGCGCCACGGCCTCGCCTTCCATGCGTTCGATGTCTGAACCACATACCGGGCAGCGGCTGGGCATGACGAACGGCCGGGCATCTTTTGGCCGTCGCTCCTTGACCACCGAGACCACTTCGGGGATCACATCGCCGGCGCGCCGGACGATTACGGTATCGCCGATATGCACATCCTTGCGGCGGATTTCATCTTCGTTGTGCAGGGTGGCATTGGTGACAGTAACGCCGCCAACGAACACCGGTTCCAAACGCGCCACCGGGGTCAGGGCGCCGGTACGCCCGACCTGCACATCGATATCGAGTACAGTGGTAAGTTCTTCCTGTGCGGGGAACTTGCGCGCAATGGCCCAGCGCGGGGCACGCGCAACGAAACCCAGGGCCTGCTGCTGGTCGATGCGATCGACCTTGAACACGACACCGTCGATATCAAAAGGCAGTGCGTCGCGTGCCTGTTGCATGCGCTTGTAGTAGTCGATGCAACCATTGAGGCCACGCACGGTGGCAATACCTCGATAGACACGCAAGCCCCAGTCGCGCAGACGCTCGAGAATAGCACTGTGTCGGTCCGGCAGTTCACCGTTCTCTACCAGGCCGACACCGTAGCAGAACATTTCAAGCGGACGCTGTGCGGTGACTTTGGGGTCAAGCTGGCGTAGTGAACCCGCCGCTGCATTGCGCGGGTTGACGAAGGGTTTGTTACCCTCCGCCACCTGACGTTCGTTGAGCAGGCGGAATCCCTCGTGCGGCATGATGACTTCACCACGCACTTCCAGGCGTTCCGGAAAGTCGGTGCCAATCAGGTGCAAGGGGATAGACTGGATGGTCCGCACGTTCTGGGTCACGTCTTCGCCGCTGCTGCCGTCGCCACGGGTAGCGCCACGCCGGAGGATACCGTTTTCGTATAACAGGCTGATGGCGAGGCCGTCCAGTTTGGGTTCAGCGGCATACTCGACGACATCGATTTCAAGGCGTTCCCGCACACGACGATCAAACTCCGCCAGCTCCTCGTCATCGAAGGCATTGTCCAGCGACAGCATGGGGATTTCATGATGGACTTCAGCGAAACCGTCCAGGGGTTTGTCGCCAACGCGTTGCGTCGGCGAAGCAGGCGTGATCAGTTCCGGGTGTTCTTCTTCCAGTTCCTGCAGTTCACGCAACAGGCGGTCGTACTCGGCATCCGGGATTTGCGGATCGTCGAGCACATAGTAGCGATAGTTATGGTAGCGAATCTGTTCGCGTAGTGCTTCGACGTGTTTTTCAACGTTCAAGGCAGTATCCCGTTCGGGTCAGGACGCCGCGATGCGCGAGCGGGCCTGGGATTCGGCGATCTGTTCACGAACCTGCATCAGCGCCTGGTGGGTGAGTAATTTGTGGTTTTCATCGCGCAGTTCACCCGCCATTTCCACGGCAAGGCGTTCGGCCGTATTGACAAAATCATCAAACGCATCCAGCGCAGCGATCGCACAAGGCAGTTGCAGGAACAGGGTGACGCCGGGCGAGGTGAACGCGCTCATGTCGCGTGGAAAAGTACCGGGCTTGACCATGTTGGCGATACCGAACACAGCGATGTCGTGACCACCCCGCTCATGGTGGCGCTCGAATATCCCTTTCTTCCCGTGTACCAGCGTGTTGTTGGCAAAGGCCTTGAGCAGTTTTTCCCCGTCGAATGACTCGCCATCTTCGGCAATGACAGAAATCACATGGATCTGTTCGCCGGGACTGGCTTGTGTGGATGCCGTAGTACTCCCGACCTCAACCGGGTCCTGCCCGTCAGGATCCTGATCGCGTTCCGCTACCAGCTTCTCCATACGCGCCAGTTCCTGTTCGATATCTGCGGAATCCGTGTCGCCCTGTCCCGCGCGTGCCGCTCTACGTTTTGCACGATGCGCCTGTCGCTGCTGGAGTCGCGACCAAAGATAGACACCGCCGATAAATGCGGCGCCGGTCACGATCAGGATGATGCGCAGATCATCCATGTCGGGCTAGACCGCCGCGAGTTGCACGGCCTCGTCGACATCCACGGACACCAGGCGCGAGACACCCGGTTCATGCATGGTGACGCCGGTCAGCCGGTGGGCAAGATCCATGGTGATCTTGTTATGGGTGATGAAGATAAACTGCACACGCTCGGACATCTCTTTCACCATGTCGCAGAAGCGGCCAACGTTGGCGTCGTCGAGCGGTGCGTCGACCTCGTCGAGCATGCAGAACGGCGACGGGTTGAGTTCAAAAATAGAAAACACCAGCGCCACGGCGGTAAGCGCCTTTTCCCCACCGGACAGCAGGTGGATGGTGCTGTTGCGTTTACCCGGCGGGCGCGCCATGACAGTCACGCCGGTATCGAGCAGGTCTTCACCGGTGAGCTCCAGGTAAGCGTGACCACCGCCGAACAAGCGCGGGAACATGGCCTGCAGGCCGCTGTTGACCTTGTCGAAGGTCTCCTTGAAGCGGGTGCGCGTCTCGCGGTCGATCTTGCGGATGGCGTTTTCCAGCGTTTCCAGCGCATTGATGACATCCTCGTGCTGGGCATCGAGGTATTTCTTGCGCTCGGACTGTTCCTCGTATTCCTCGATGGCGGCGAGGTTGATGGGACCCAGTCGGCTAATGCGGTTGGCCAGCGCCTCGGTCTCGGCTTCCCAGGCATCCAGCGTGGCGTCTTCGGGCATGTCCTCGACCAGTTGCGCCAGCTCGAAACCGCTTTCGGCGATCTGTTCCAGCAGGGTCTCGCCACGCACCTTGATCTCCTGCCAATGGAGTTTTTCCTGGCCGAGACGGTCGCGCAACTGTTCGGCCTGCTGTTC
>JALWRY010000279.1 GCA_027080445.1 Thiohalobacter sp.
GTCTGCCGGCGCCAAGTACAGCTGGCAGTCGGTGGTGGCCATTGCGACTGGCCTGTACCTGTATTACGCCGCCCAGGCCCCGGCGGAGACAACCCTGATCGTACCTTTCTTCAAGGATGTAGCGATCCCGCTCGGCGGCTGGTATGTGCTGGTGGTATACCTCGTGGTTGTCGGTTCCAGTAATGCCGTCAATCTTACCGACGGTCTCGACGGGCTGGCGATCCTGCCAACCGTGCTGATTGCCGGCGCGCTGGCGGTGTTCGTGTACGCCACGGGCAATACCTATTACGCGAAATATCTGGGTATCCCGCACATTCGTGAAATTGGCGAAGTGGTGGTGTTCTGCGGCGCCATTGTCGGCGCAGGGCTGGGTTTCCTCTGGTTCAATGCGTACCCGGCGCAGGTATTCATGGGTGACGTCGGTGCGCTGGCGCTGGGCGCCGCGCTCGGCATTGTGGCGATCCTGGTGCGGCAGGAACTGGTGTACTTCCTGATGGCCGGGGTGTTCGTCATGGAAACCGTATCCGTCATTCTTCAGGTGGCCTCATTCAAGCTGACAGGCCGGCGTATCTTTCGCATGGCGCCCTTGCACCATCATTTTGAACTGAAAGGCTGGCCGGAACCGCGTGTCATTGTGCGGTTCTGGATTATTACGGTCATTCTGGTGCTCAGTGGCCTGGCCACACTGAAGTTACGCTGAACGGGAGCGGGTATGGACGAGAAAAGTCAGATTGTACTGGTGGGTTTGACCTTTGCGGCGATTGCCGTGTTGCTGGTCATCCTTTGACAGCTTATCAGAACGGGAATGTTGGCAGCTAAATACATGATGCAACAGGACACGCAGCAGGCATTGCGTACGCTGGTAGTTGGTCTCGGCGCCACTGGCCTGTCGTGCGCGCGATTCCTGTCACGCCACGGCGTTCCGGTGGCTGTCACCGACAGCCGCGAGCGGCCGCCTGCGCTGGAGACCGTGCAACGCGAGCTGCCGGATGTTGCACTGTTCCTGGGCGGTTTTGACGAGGAGGCTTTTGCGCGCGCCGAACGCATTGTGTTAAGCCCGGGTGTTTCCCGGCGGGAACCCTTGGTGGCGGAAGCGCGTGCGCGTGGTGTGGAAGTGCTCGGCGATATCGAACTCTTTGCACGCCATGTCAGTGCGCCGGTGGTTGGCATTACCGGCTCCAATGGCAAGAGTACGGTCACAACCCTGCTGGGTCTGATGGCGCAGCAGGCGGGTAAAACAGCCCGCGTCGGTGGCAACCTTGGGGTACCGGCGCTCGACCTGATTAGCGATGATGAACCTGATCTGTATGTGCTGGAACTGTCCAGCTTCCAGCTTGAAACGGTACAGAGTCTCACCTGCCTTGCCGCCGTTGTACTCAACGTCAGCCCGGATCACATGGATCGTTACGACTCGCTGGGCGACTATGCGGCTGCCAAGCAGACGGTCTACCGGCATTCGCGTCTGCAGGTAGTGAACCGTGATGATGCGTATGCCGCCGCGCTGGCGCATGCCCAGGCGCCGGTGACAGGTTTTGGCCTGGGTGAGCCGGCTGCCGGTGATTTTGGCCTGCGCAATATCGACGGTGAGTCGTGGCTCGCGCATGGCGATACCGCGCTGATGCCGGCTGCCGACTTGCGACTGCCGGGGCGGCACAATCTTTCCAACGCGCTGGCGGCGCTGGCGCTGGGCGAAGCCGCCGGGTTTCCGGTCGAGGCCATGTTACAGGCCTTGCGGACATTCCAGGGGCTTCCACACCGTACCGAGTGGGTGGGTGAGTACCAGGGGGTGCGCTGGTTCAACGATTCCAAGGCGACCAACATCGGAGCGGCGCTGGCGGCCATACAGGGTCTCGAGGGCCCGCTGGTGCTGATTGCCGGTGGCCAGGGCAAGGGCGCGGACTTTTCCGAGCTGGCGGCCGGCCTGGATGCGCGTGTGCGCCATGTGGTGTTGCTGGGTGAAGCGGCTGACGAAATCGAAGCGGCACTGCAGGGCAGGTTTCCCGTCAGCCGGGCGACCGGTTTGCCGGAGGCGGTGCGGCTCGCGGCACAGCAGGCGCAGCCGGGTGATACAGTATTATTGTCGCCGGCCTGCGCCAGTTTCGATATGTTCAGTGGTTACCCGCAGCGTGGCGAACAGTTCGTGCAGGCCGTGCGGGAGTTGTTCGAATGAGCTTCGCCATGTTCTTGCCGGATATGCCCGCACGGCGCGGTGCGACCTGCCCGCAGCTGGATTTCCCCTTGCTGACGGCGGTAGCCATCCTGTTTTCACTGGGGCTGGTGATGGTAGCTTCGGCCTCCATGCCGGTCGCCGAGCGCCTGGGGCTTGGCACACTGCATTTTGCCATACGTCAGACCCTGTACCTGTTGATGGGCCTGGGGCTGGGACTGCTGGTATTGCGCATACGGCTGGCCTGGTGGGAACAGGGCAGTCTGCTGTGTATCCTGCTGGCCATCCTGATGCTGGTCGCCGTGCTGGTGCCAGGCGTGGGACTCCAGGTAAACGGCAGTACCCGCTGGATCAACCTCGTCGTGTTCCGTTTACAAGTGTCTGAACCGGCCAAGTTGCTGTCACTGGTTTACATGGCCGGTTACCTGGTGCGGCACGGTGAGGCGGTACGTGAAACCGGTGCCGGGTTTATCAAACCACTGGCGCTGTTGTTGGTGGCGGCCGTGTTGTTGTTGATGGAACCGGATTTTGGCGCCACGGTAGTCATGATGAGTACGGCGCTGGTGATGATGTTCATGGCGGGCGTCAGCCTGTGGAAGTTTGCCGGACTGATCGGCGCGGCCGGTGCCGCATTTGCGACCCTGGCGATCACCTCACCCTATCGCATGGAGCGTCTGACCACCTTCCTCAATCCCTGGGCCGATCCTTTCAACAGCGGTTTCCAGCTGACCCAGTCATTGATTGCGATTGGCCGTGGCGAGTTATTTGGCGTGGGCCTTGGCGCCAGCGTACAGAAACTGTTTTACCTGCCGGAAGCGCATACCGATTTTGTGTTTGCCGTGCTGGCGGAAGAACTGGGCCTTGTCGGAATCCTGCTGTTGCTCGGGCTGTATGCCTTCATTGTGCTGCGTGCCTACCATATCGCTTCGGTTGCCGAGCAGGGCGGTAACCCGTTTGCCGCCTACCTGGCCTATGGCATCGGTACCTGGCTGGGTTTGCAGGCACTGATCAATATCGGTGTGAATACCGGGCTGTTGCCAACCAAGGGACTCACACTGCCACTGATGAGTTACGGGGGCAGCAGCATGCTGGTGACCTGCGTGGCGATTGCCATCTTGCTGCGTATCGATTACGAAACACGTTGTACGGTCAACAGCCTGCCGGCTTCCGGTGTCGCCATGCGTCCACGCAGGAGGGTGCGATGACCCTGCGGCGACCGATCCTGATCATGGCCGGCGGAACCGGGGGGCATGTGTTCCCGGCGCTGGCGGTGGCCGAGCAGTTGCGCGAAAGCGGCTGGCCGGTCGAGTGGCTGGGAACCCGGGCCGGGCTGGAGGCGCGCGTGGTGCCGGCTGCGGGTATTCCCGTGCACTGGATTCGCGTAAAGGGCTTGCGCGGCAAAGGGCTGTTACGGCAGTTGCTGGCACCGTTCATGGTGTTGTGGGCGCTGGCGCAGGCGGCGATCGTGATAGCACGGGTAAGGCCGGCGGCGGTGCTGGGTATGGGGGGTTTTACTACCGGCCCGGGTGGCGTGATGGCCTGGTTACTGCGCCGTCCCCTGTTGATCCACGAACAGAACTCGGTAGCCGGCCTGACCAACCGTTTGCTGGCGCCACTTGCGCACCCGGTGCTGGAGGCTTTCCCCGGCAGCCTGCCCAACGCGATTCACACCGGCAACCCGGTGCGTGCCGACATTGCCCGGTTGGCGTTTCATGCGCCGGATCTGGAGAACCGGCGCCCACGTTTGCTGGTCGTGGGCGGCAGCCTTGGCGCAGCCGCCCTGAACGAAACCGTCCCGGCGGCGCTGGCGCGGCTGGAAGTGGCGCAGCGCCCGGAAGTCTGGCACCAGACCGGCCTGAAGTTAATCGATGCCGCGCGTGAAGCGTATACGGCAGCCCGTGTCGAAGTGCGCCTCGACGCTTTTATTGATGATATGGCGCAGGCCTATCAATGGGCCGACCTGGTGTTGTGCCGCGCCGGTGCGCTGACGATTGCGGAGCTTGCAGCAGTCGGTGTGGCGTCGATCCTGGTGCCTTACCCCCATGCGGTGGATGATCACCAGACCGGCAATGCGCGCTATCTGGTCGAGGCAGGCGCTGCGCGTTTATTGCCTCAGTCAGAGATGAGTCCTGAACGCCTGTGCCAGGAACTGGTCTTGTTGAATCAACCGGAACGGCTTGTCGATATGGCAAAACGCGCCCGCGAGTGCGCCCTGCCGGATGCCGCAAAGCAGCTTGCCGCACATTGTATTCGCGCCACTGGCTGGAAGGAGGCGGCATGATGACGGCGCCACAGCACCCACCCGCACAGCCGGACACCATGGGACGTATGCGTTGTGCCCATTTTGTGGGGATTGGTGGCGCCGGTATGGGCGGTATTGCCGAAGTGCTGTTGAACCTGGGCTACCAGGTGAGTGGTTCCGACCTGCGTGAAAATGCGGTGACCCGGCGCCTGGCATTACAGGGCGCGCGCATATGGCTTGGGCACAGCGCCAGCCATGTCGCCGATTGCGACGTGGTCGTGGTATCGACGGCTGTTAACGAAGAGAACCCCGAGGTGAAGGCGGCGCGCGAACGCCGTATCCCGGTGGTGCCGCGTGCCGAAATGCTGGCTGAAATCATGCGCTTCCGTCATGGCATCGCCGTGGCTGGCACGCACGGAAAGACCACCACCACCAGCCTGGTGGCCAGCTTGCTGGCCGAGGGCGGGCTGGATCCCACCTATGTCATTGGCGGCCGTCTTAACAGCTCGAACAGTCACGCACGCCTTGGCAGTAGCCGTTACCTGGTCGCCGAGGCGGATGAAAGCGATGCATCATTTTTGTACCTGCAACCCCTGCTTGCTGTGGTGACCAATATC
>JALWRY010000280.1 GCA_027080445.1 Thiohalobacter sp.
GGATCGTGTTACCTTTGAGGAAATGCTGGAAATGGCCAGCCTGGGTTCAAAAGTGCTGCAAATCCGTGCTGTGGAGTTCGCGGGCAAGTACAATGTTCCCCTGCGGGTACTGTCCAGTTTTGAGCCAGGCAACGGAACGCTGATTACCTACGAGGAAGAAGGAATGGAACAGGCAGTCATCTCCGGTATCGCATTCAACCGCGATGAAGCAAAACTCACCGTACTGGGTGTGCCGGATCAGCCGGGTATTGCGCATTTGATTGTCGGGCCGGTGGCGGATGCCAATATCGAGGTCGATATGATCGTCCAGAACATGGCGGCCGACGGCAAGACCACGGATTTCACCTTCACCATCCACCGCAACGACTATTCGCGTGCGATGGAAATTCTCAACAGCGTGGCGAAGGAACTGGGCGCCAGCGAAGTCTCGGGCGACGAAAAGATCGTCAAGATCTCTCTGGTGGGCGTGGGAATGCGTTCGCACGCCGGTATTGCATCGACCATGTTCGAGACGCTGGCGAAAGAAGGGATTAATATAAGGATGATTTCCACATCCGAGATCAAGGTTTCGGTGGTGGTTGACGAGAAGTACCTTGAGTTGGGCGTGCGTGCGCTACACGAGGCATTCGATCTCAAACAGCAGAATGCAGGCAACCAGGTCTCCTGACGACCGCTACGGCGGAATAATAATATCCAAGAAAAACAAAAAGCTGAGGTTTGGTTTTAGTTTTAATGGGGGTGGCCGACATTAGCTGTACGTTGGTCATCTTAATGATTATGTGCCGGCCATATGATTGGGGCCGGAAGAAGAAGCAGGTCAAGGAGACACTAGGAATGTTAATACTTACGCGACGGGTCGGTGAAACCCTCATGATCGGCGATGAAGTCACCGTGACTGTGCTGGGTGTGAAGGGTAACCAGGTCCGCATTGGCGTCAATGCACCCAAAGAAGTAGCGGTGCATCGCGAAGAAATCTACGAACGTATCAAGCGTGAACAGGATGCATCGACTGCCGAACCCTCGGAAACCATCGATAACGATGTTTGACTTTACCTCTCCAGTCGACGCCGGTATCCTACCGGCCCTAATGGAGAGGTGGCCGAGCGGCTGAAGGCGCTCCCCTGCTAAGGGAGTATGGGTTAAAAGCCCATCGAGGGTTCGAATCCCTCCCTCTCCGCCAGACAGCAAAAGATCCCGAAAGGGATCTTTTTTTGTTTGCAAGGTAACGATTGTTCTTGAATTTCAGCGCGCGCTTATGGATAATCTCGCGCTTCCACGCGCCCGTAGCTCAGCTGGATAGAGTACCTGGCTACGAACCAGGCGGTCGGGAGTTCGAATCTCTCCGGGCGCGCCAAATTACACCTCTATATCAAGCGGTTGCAACGTCTACCGTAACCGCCTTTTGCTTCAACAACACCAGTGCGGGACTTTTGCGGCGCACACCTTGTTTGCAGTCTCATGCTGCCGGTCAGGGTAAGCTTGGCCCCGGTTTTCCTTCAAGGCCGGCTCTGACCAGCGCAGCAAGAAAGTCAGTGAAAGGCGCAATATCCTCAGCGGTGCTGGCGGCTTCGAGTGTTTTCATATAGGCATCGCGTTTTTCTACAGGAATGACCGTCCACGGATAGCCACCGGCGGCTAGCATGACATTCATTAAAAACCGTCCCATGCGTCCATTGCCATCCATATAAGGGTGGATATACACAAACATGAAATGTCCCAGTACAACCCGAACAGCCGGGTTATCTTCATCCTTGATCAGATCAAAAAGCGCGGGCATGAGATCACGTACCGCTTCCCGGTTTGGTGGTGTGTGCAGGGAGTGGCGGATATATACCTGATCATTACGGTAGCCTGCAAGGTCAGCCGGTTGCAAAATGCCCGCGGTAACACTGGGCGCAAACAGTTCCCGGTACCAGGCGCCATGATCATGATCGACAACGCTGCCAGGGTTCTCGTGCTTGAGAACCTTTGTGACGCTTTCTTTGACGGCCTGGAAGGCCTGATAATAGCCGCGTGCTGCCATTGCGTCGCGCTGTTTCCGATCCTCTTCATTATTATCCGGATTCCAGTCCTGACTGCGCACGCGCTCAATCAATTCAGCGCTGACGCGATAGCCCTCAATGGACAAGGAGTGATAGGCATCCGTGACATAAACATCGTCAACCTGTTGCAGGTATGCCTTGTTGTCTTCAGGAATCCCCGGTGCTTTCGGGAAGCGCGCTATGACTGTCTCACGCATCGCGTGCCACATCAGGTGGATACGGTTAACGTAAGGCGAGCGTTCTCTGCCTGATAGAATAACAGGCAGTTTTGTTTCAAACGGATCAGATTCCCGCACGTCATAATCGGCGGCGCGCATCGTCTTCATAATATCGTCTGCAATACGATCACGGCCAATATTGCGAAAGGCACCAGCCAGCCGGCCGGCAATCGTGGTATGGCCGCCTTCAAGGAGCTTTGCAAGGATTTCAGAGGCATCAGAAATCATAGACAGTGCAGCACGAATATCAGTTGGATGTTGCTGAAATAATCTGGGCGTACAATCAATCAGGGCTGGCACCAGGGCGTACAGATTGAGGCCATTTTTTATTTCTATGTCCCGCTTATCCGGCATGTTGTACCGGACCGTCAGAAGTGAGGTGTTGTGTGGAAGCGCTATGATCTTGTTATCGCCCTTTGGGCAGCGGACCAATAGCTGGCGCGGTACAGTACGGTTCCCGGCGTGCAACAGCAGGGACTGCTCCGGTGACAGGCACCAGTCGGTGCCGAAACGTTCATGTAAATACGAGCTGCAGAAATCCCAGAATGAGGCGTACCAGGCGGTACTCTCACCGGCTACCTCGTCAGGGCGGGAAGGGATGTACCACCCCTTCATGATGGGTTGCAGAAAGCCGTTCTTAACAAGACGTTCCCGGTCGGTACGCTCCAGGTCGCTTGAGCGGATAGCGACCACGCCGCGATCCTGAAGCGCTTTCAAGGCTTCCAGAGATCGGGCCAGTTTTTCTGAGGGCGTTGCCATGCTCTACACGCTTTTCATCGGTTTTTACGTTGAACTTACCCCAGGGTATTGGGCTGTATTAAAACCAGGTTATTAAGTTGTATCATTACTAGGTTATTGTGTCGATCGAAATATAGGTTATTCCGCGAAATCCTTCGTGGCACAGCACACTACAGTTCCCAATAAATGTACCCCACTTACGGCTAAATAAGTTCATTTAGGGCCATTTAGAGCAAATTTGTTGGGAATTAAAATCTAGTAAAATCCATTATTATCAAATAGATGCATGATCCAGGCGGTGTGTCTACGAACCAGGCGGTCGGAGGTTCGAATCCTTCCGGGCGCGCCATTTCTATTAAAATCAGTAACATAGAGGCGGTATTAGGCGCTTTTCTACTCGATGCTGCCCGGTTTCGGATTATCCGCGTTCATTCTAAATCAATAAGTTATCTTCAAACTAGAGTGCCTGGTTAGAAACCAGGCTGTCTATCATCGTGATGCCTGGATTTTGAAAGAAATCTATAGGTTGATTTCTTTCAAAAATACCATGCATTACGCACTCGCGTCAGAACGCCCACAATAAGGCCAGGTACTTCCTGAAAACCCTGAAGTCTGGCAATGCTTGCTGCTTCAGAGTACACTTCTGAGCTATGGATCTCATAGGCCTGTTAAAGCAACCCGAAGGCAAGACGCTTGAATTCAAGCGCGATCTTTCGTCCCCGGATGGTGTGCTGCGAACGATTATTGCGTTTGCCAACACGGCTGGCGGTACGTTGCTCATTGGCGTGGAGGATAAGACGCGTCATGTGCGCGGTGTGCAGAAACCACTGGCCATGGAAGAGCGTCTTGCGAATCTGATCAGTGACAGCGTTATTCCGCACCTGCTCCCGGAGCTGGAAATACTGCCGTGGCGCAACACTAATTTACTGGCAGTACAGGTGTACCCGAGTTCTAACCGACCGCATTATCTCAAACGCGCAGGTGCCGATGCGGGTGTTTATGTGCGTGTCGGTTCCACTAACCGTCGTGCCGACCAGGCGGTGATTGATGAACTGCGGCGTTTTGCCCGGGGCGAGGCCTATGACGAACAGGTTATGCCTGATTTCGGCTCTGAAGTGCTCGACTTCCGAGCAGCTTCCGAGTCTTTTGCCTCGGTACGTAAACTCAAGCGTCCGGATCTGGAGACGCTGCGACTGGTGGACAGGTATCAGAGACGCAAGGTACTTACCATTGGTGGAATGCTGCTCTTCGGTAAGGAACGCGAACGCTGTTTTCCCGATGCCTGGATTCAGGCCGGTCGTTTTCATGGGACGGATAAAACCCATATTGTTGATAGTCTGGAGATCAGAAGTTATCCGGTACCCGCTGTGGAAGAGGCTATCGCCTTTGTTCAGAAACATGCCTTACACGGTATTGAGATTGGGGCAGTACGTCGCAAGGAACGCTGGAATCTGCCACCCGCAGCGGTGCGCGAGGCAATCATCAATGCGGTGGTGCATGCGGATTATGGTCAGCACGGTGCGCCTATCAGGCTTTCCATTTTCGATGATCGCCTCGAAGTAGAAAATCCAGGGCTATTGCCGTTCGGGTTAACGGTGGAAGATTTGCGCCAGGGGATCTCCAAATTGCGCAATCGTGTTATCGGGCGGGTATTCCATGAATTGGGATTGATCGAACAATGGGGGAGCGGTATCCAGCGTATGACAGCGGCTTGCCGTGAGGCGGGGTTAGCGCCACCTGAACTGGAGGAAATCAGCACCCGTTTTCGGGTGACTATCTATACGGCGCGGACCGGTGAGCCCAGCATCGACAAGACGGATCAGGCCATACTGGATGCCCTCGTCAGCGGTAAAGGTCTCTCGACCGGGGAGATTGCCGCAATGATCAAATTAAGTGCACGCGCCACCCGCACACGACTGTCCAGGCTGGTGGAACGTGGATTGGTGAGTGAAATCGGAACGAGTCCGCAAGATCCGAAACGCCGGTATTTCCTGGCAGGGTAAAACGGACGGTGTGCAAG
>JALWRY010000281.1:0-12690 GCA_027080445.1 Thiohalobacter sp.
GGATGAATTAACCACTTTAATACAAAGATTGAGTGAAAAGTCCCTGGAAGTGCTGGAAATGTTACAAACATTGGAAAACAGCTTACACGTAGATCAATATTCAGAGCACAGCATACCGGTAGAATAACCGGCCTTGATATATATCAAGGACAGCGCCATGGCTGACATCGTTAAATCGCTCACAGGTTCCAAGTACAAGAGGTGAGACGGCCATGAGTGATGTGTTCACGAAAAGCATGGCGAGGAATATCTACTACGGGGGAGGCGTTTTCTTCTTCCTGTTATTCCTTGCACTAACGTTCGATACAATGGGAGATGTCCCGAAACGCGATAACCACGCAGCACTCACCCCACAGGTCGCCCTGGGCAAGAAGGTCTGGGAGGAAAACGACTGTATCGGTTGCCATACCCTGCTGGGCGAGGGCGCCTACTTTGCGCCGGAACTGGGTAATGTCTACAAACGATTCGGCAATTCCACTGATGCGATTGTCGCTTTCATCAAGAGTCGTCCCGTGAATGGCATTCCGGGACGCCGCAGCATGCCGCAGTTCAATCTCTCCGACAAGGAACTGCAGGCCGTTGCGGCATTCCTGAAGTACACCAGTGAAATCAATACCAGTAACTGGCCACCGAACATCCAGGGCTGAGGAGCGCACCATGAAATATTCTTCACAAGCTGTCGCCAAACCTTACTTTATTGCCGCGATCGGACTGTTCGTCGGGCAAATTGTGTTTGGCCTGGTCATGGGGCTCCAGTACGTCTGGGGTGATTTCCTGTTTCCTGAAATTCCTTTTAACGTCGCTCGCATGGTGCACACCAACCTGCTGATCGTATGGTTGCTGTTCGGCTTCATGGGCGCGGCCTACTACCTGGTGCCGGAGGAAGCGGAGCGCGAGTTACACAGCCCGCTGCTGGCCAAAGTCCTGTTCTGGATCTTCCTGGTGGCCGGTGCACTGACCATCCTCGGTTACCTGCTGGTGCCCTACGCGAGGCTGGCGGAACTCACCATGAACGACTTGCTGCCGACCATGGGGCGCGAGTTCCTGGAGCAACCGACCATTACCAAGATCGGTATCGTGATTGTCGCGCTTGGCTTCCTGTACAACATCGGCATGACCATACTGGCCGGTCGCAAGACCGTGGTTAACCTGGTGTTGCTGACGGGTCTGCTTGGCCTGGCGGTATTCTTCCTGTTCTCCTTCTACGTACCGGACAACCTGGTGCTCGACAAGTACTTCTGGTGGTGGGTTGTCCACCTGTGGGTAGAAGGTGTGTGGGAGCTGATTCTTGGCGCGCTTCTCGCCTTTGTACTGATCAAGATCACCGGTGTTGACCGGGAGGTCATCGAGAAGTGGCTGTATATCATTATCGCCATGAGCCTGATCACCGGCCTTATCGGTACCGGCCACCACTTCTACTGGATCGGTACACCCGGATACTGGCAGTGGTGGGGTTCGATCTTCTCCGCCATGGAGCCGATTCCATTCTTCATGATGACAGTGTTCGCCTTTAATATGGTCAACCGCCGTCGCCGCGAACACCCGAACAAGGCGGCGATGCTGTGGGCGCTGGGTACGGCGGTCATGTCTTTCCTCGGCGCCGGCGTGTGGGGCTTCCTGCATACCCTGGCCCCGGTGAACTACTACACCCACGGTACGCAAATCACTGCGGCACACGGGCACATGGCGTTCTACGGAGCTTATGTAATGATCGTACTGACCGTCATATCCTACGCCATGCCAAAGTTGCGCGGTGAGGAAGCCGCCAACCCGCGTGCGCAGGTGGTAGAGATGTGGTCGTTCTGGCTGATGACAGTATCGATGGTATTCATCACCCTGTTCCTCACCGGCGCCGGCGTATTGCAGGTGTGGATGCAGCGCTACACGGATGTGCCGCAGGCTTTCATGGTGGTTCAGGACAAGATCGCCATCTTCTACTGGCTGCGTGAGGCCGCAGGCGCGGTATTTATGACCGGCCTGATCCTGTATGTCATCTCGTTCTTCGTCACGGGCGAAAAGCGTGAGTCAGTGTCCGCCGGCGTACCCGACACGGCCTGATAATGGAAGCGGTCGCCACTCACCCGGCAGTACAGGAGAAAAGCGGTCTGCCGGGTGACTTCGCGATCTGGATCTTTATCTACGCCGAACTGCTGGTATTCGGCGTATTTTTTCTGGCCTATGCGTTTACCCGCGCCCGGCACGTTGAACTGTTCAACACCTTTCAGCAGACGCTCAACCGCGAAAGCGGCGCCATCAACACCCTGGTGCTGATCACTTCCAGTTACTTTGTGGTCATGGCGGTCAATGCCATACGCCGCAATGCGGCGAAACGCTGCAGCCAGTGGCTGGTGCTGGCGATACTCGGTGGCGGGGTTTTCGTGGTTATAAAACTCGCTGAATTTTCCGCCAAACATGCAGAGGGCGTGACACTCAGCACCAACACCTTTTACATGTTTTACCTGTCGCTGACCTTCTTCCATTTTATGCATGTACTCATGGGAATGGTGATTCTTTCGGTGGTTGCCGTAAAAGCCCACCGGGGCGACTACAGCGCAGAGGAACACACCGGCGTGGAGACAGGCGCATCCTACTGGCACATGGTTGACCTGGTATGGATAGTGCTGTTCCCGCTGGTCTACGTACTACACTGAAATGGACAAGGCAGGCTACAGGGCATTGCGGGTATGGCTGGCGCTGGTGGTACTGACGCTGGTGACCTATGCGGCGGGGCGCGCCGGTCTCGGTGGTCGGCTGGTGATTAGCGGACTGCTGCTGTCTGTACTCATCAAGGGTCAGATGATTGCCGATGTGTTTATGGGGCTGAAAGGCGTACGCAGCCCGTGGCGCTGGATGGTAACGGGCTGGTTGCTGGTGGTAGTCACATTGATTGGAGTGGCCTTTAGTTAGGAGAGAACTGATATGGTGAACGAAGTCACGCAATTTCAGAAAGCCGGCGGGGAACTGCCCTTCTACCAGCCGCAGGGGCGCGAAGTAGAACTGTTCAAATACGCCCATCATAACCAGTTGCCGATGCTGCTCAAGGGACCGACCGGCTGTGGCAAGACACGATTTGTCGAACACATGGCGGCGCGACTGGGACGACCGCTCTACACCGTCGCCTGCCACGATGACCTGACGGCTGCGGACCTTGTCGGTCGGCACCTGATCGGCGATGGTTCCACCTACTGGCATGACGGTCCGCTGACCCGCGCGGTCCGTGAAGGTGCCATCTGTTATCTCGACGAAGTGGTCGAGGCGCGCAAGGACACCACTGTGGTACTGCACCCGCTCTCGGACAACCGGCGTATCCTGCCCATCGAACGTACCGGTGAGACCCTGCACGCGCCAGCAGAATTCATGCTGGTGGTGTCCTACAACCCGGGCTACCAGAATATGCTCAAGGGCATGAAGCCGTCGACGCGACAGCGTTTTGTTTCCCTGCGCTTTGATTTCCCGGATGCACAAACCGAGCAGGCGATTATCGTACGTGAAACCGGCGCTGACCCGGCGCTGGCCAAACGCCTGGTTGAACTCGCGCACGGCCTGCGCGCCCTGAAAGACCACGATATCGAGGAATCAGCCTCCACCCGCCTGCTGATCTATACCGCCCGGCTGATCCGCGATGGTTTTGACGCTACCGAAGCCTGCCGCGCCGCCCTGATCGAGCCGCTCACGGACGACGAGGCCACTGTGGACGCCCTGATGGATGTCGTACAGGCCAGTTTCGGCACCTGACATGGCTGACGCATCCGGGAAATCACTGGCGATTACAGCGGAGGCCCTGTACCTGACCAACCTGATGCTCGCACCCGGCCTGGCGTTTGTACTGTTACTCGGACTCTACTGGTTTAACCGCAACACGACGGATGCACTGGCCAGAAATCACCTGTCACAGACTGTCGGTGTCAGCCTGACCGGCGGCGCGCTGATTGCTGTTGCTGGCGGGATTTTTCTCTACCTGGGCGGCCTGACATCAGGCTACACCCTGATGACCCTCCTGTTCTATTTTACCTTCATTCACAGCAGCCTGATTTTCATGGGTGTATTCGGGCTGGTAAAAGCCATGGCCGGTGAACACTTTGTCTACCCGCTGATCGGCAGGCTGTTCCGGGCATGAACCGCGTACAGCGACAACGGCTGGCCTGGCGCAGCGCCTTTTTTATCCTGTTCGTGCTGGCGCCACCGCTGGATATCTTCCGCCTGGACCTCATCCAGGGAAACTTCATTATTTTCGGTATGCCCTGGACACTGGGCGTACACGATGTCGGCAGCCTGCAGGCCAGCATCAATATCACCCTGCGGGTATTCGTACCCCTGTTTGCCTTGATCGGCTTCGGGATCTGGTTGTCCTGGCGTTATGGCCGCCTGTACTGCGGCTGGTTATGCCCGCATTTCTCGGTGGTCGAGGCGATCAACAGTCTGATGCGCCGCGCCAGCGGCAAGGTAAGCTTCTGGCAGCGTGAGCCCATGCCGGAAGTACAGCGGGACGGTGTCGAGGTACACCCGAACAAGGCCGCATGGCTACTGGTCGTACTGGCCGTCGCGGGCTTCTCGCTGTTATGGGCGGTGACCTTCCTGACCTACCTGCTGCCGCCCGCCGAGGTCTGGGGCAACCTGGTGACAGGCGAACTGAGCCGCAACCAGTTTATCTTTATCACGGCGGCCACCCTGCTGCTGGCCATTGAATTCAGTTTTGCCCGCCACCTGTTCTGTCGCTACGGCTGTGCCGTGGGCCTGTTCCAGAGCCTGGTGTGGATGGCCAACCGCAAGGCGCTGGTGGTTGGCTTCGACCGCCGCCGTGCCACGGCCTGCGCCGGTTGTGACGCCTCCTGTGAACACGCCTGCCCGATGCGCCTGCAACCACGGCAGATCAAGCGCAAGATGTTCACCTGCACCCAGTGCCAACAGTGCGTACAGGCCTGCGAGCGGGTCAACCGGCCGAACGGTCAGCCCGGCCTGCTGACCATGCTGGAAGGACAGTGCGCCCTGGATGTCTCGGAACGGGATTTCGGCCGCCGGCCCGACGTACCGGCCAGTTGTTTTCCCGGCACATCGAAACAGGGGCGCTGAACACAATGGAAGAATGGGTTGGACAGCTATGGCACAAGGTGATTACCCGGGCGGCGCGACGGGAATACCCGCAAGCGGCTGTCCATCTCGATGAAATCCGCCGGCCAGCCGCCATACTGTTTCGCGCACTGGGCGGTGATGGCGGCCTGCGCATCGAAACCGCCAATGAAACGGAAAACGGCGCACGAAGAAACCTGCTCAGCCGTATTGCCGGCAGCAACCGGCACCTGGCGCTCGCCTGGCGTGACGAAGACACCTTGCGCCTGCCGGCCAGTGTTGCCTGGTTCGCCGACCGTGAACTCAACCGCGAGCTGTACCTGTGGCTGGCGGCGCTGGCAGCGCGCAGCACTCGCTACGACGGGGAATGGCTGCAGAAAAATGCCGCCGCCAGCGCCGCGCTGCTGGCCTCACACCCCGGGCTGAAGCACCGCTATCAACGACTCGTCGAGGCGCACCTCGAACAACGCCCGGACCCCCACACGCTGAAAACAGACGAAGCGAAACAGGAAAGGATGATTCGTCATGCACTGTTACACCCGCAGGATGTCACCACCCCGCTGGCTGTCACGGATAACCCGCCACAAGCGGTGCCGCTGTGGTTACACCCGGCTCCCCCGTGTCTGTTCGACAAGCGCGCCAAAGCGGGCGAAGAGGATGACAGCGAAGAAGCCACGCAGCAACAACACAGTCAGCCAGTCGATTCCGACAAACGACATCGTGGAGAACGTGTTGACATGCCGGATGGCAAGGGCGGCTTGCTGGTGTTCCGGCTGGAAAGCCTGTTTACCCGTGCAGAACATGCCAACGTGGACCGCACAACGGAAGAAAACCAGGACGAGGATGCGGGCTCGGCCCTGGACGATATGGAACAGGTCAGCGTGGCACGCGACAGGAAGCCCGTTGCCTCGCGCCTGCGTTTCGACCTGGACCTGCCACCGGAGGACAACGATGACCTCTACCTGGGTGAAGGTATCGCCCTGCCGGAGTGGGACTACCGGAAACAGGTATTGCTGGCGGACCACTGTCGCCTGCAAGCCATGCAGGCGCGCGACGCGGAACCGCTCCCCCTGCCACAACACCTTCAGGTCAGGGCACGCCGGGTACGACGACTGTTTGAAGCACTCAAGCCGGGGCGCCAGTGGCGGAGCGCGCAGGCGGATGGCAACGAACTGGACCTGAACGCCCTGATCGATCACACGGCAGACCGGCTACGTGGCGTCAGAACCACTGAAGCCGCCCTCTACCGCCGCCTCGAAAATGCCGAACGCGATCTTTCCTGCCTACTGCTCGCCGACCTTTCACTGTCAACCGATGCACACGTCAGTAATGAACAACGCATCATCGATGTGATCCGCGACAGCCTGTTCCTGTTTTCCGAGGCCCTGCAGGCGACAGGCGACCGTTTTGCCCTGTACGGTTTTTCTTCACGACGGCGTAACCATGTTCGTTTCCATACCCTGAAGGACTTCACTTCAGGCTATGATGACCGGGTGCGCGGCCGCATCCAGGCCATACGGCCGGGCTACTACACGCGCATGGGCGCCGCAATCCGCCATGCCACCAACCTGATTGACAGGGAACCCTCAAGACAGAAACTGTTATTGCTGCTCACCGATGGCAAGCCCAATGACCTGGACAAGTACGAAGGCCGCTATGGTGTCGAGGATACCCGTCGGGCAGTACAGGAAGCCGTCGAGCGGGGTGTGCGCCCCTTTTGCGTTACTATCGATGAAAAGGCCGCTGACTACCTGCCCTACCTGTTTGGCAGCAGCTCTTATATCCTGGTGAGGGACGCCCGTGAACTGCCGGCGAAATTGCCGCTCCTGTACGCGCGCCTGACGGGCAAATAGCCGCGCTACAGGTTTCCACCCTGCGCGTAGTTGCGCAGCTGGCCGACATCCCTGAGCACCATGTTCTTTTCATTAACAGGCTGATAAAAAGCCCGCTTCTTTTGTTCGCATAATTTGGTATTTACAAAGATTCAGGGCGTTTTCTTCGGGCGATTGCATCTGTTTGCAGCGAGGGATCCATCCGCATGCGTTCCTCCGGGATGACCGTGGCGAACAGGGTATCTTGATGAATATCCGCTCCGCGCATCGCTATCGTTTCCGTTTTCCTGAAGGTGAATGCTATCTTGCCACTTGACAGGCTTTTTACAACGGCCTGTTAGAGAGTTGATACCCACCACCTACCTCACCCCGTCCTATCCAAGCAATCAGAACAGTTCGATTTTCGGCGATTCGTTTTCGGATGATCGTTCAACCAGTCCGATGATTGAATCATGCGCATCACGTTGTGACTCCATGTGGTAATCGCCGCGCATCTCATTGACCTGGAAATCCCCCAACTGAGCCAGATCACCGGAAGAAGACATCGAATTCAAAGCCTCCTGGAGATGCTCGGCTATCCTGTCTAGCCACTTCTGGATCTGCTCCAGGCGCTGGCGCGTTATATCCTGAAACTGGACCCCGGCCAGTGTCTCCATAACAGATGACCTGATCCTGTCCGAATCTTCATCCAGAATTTTGAGCAGCCTGGAGTTCAACTCATCGTAACGGGAATAGAGTTTGTAGACCACCTTTACCTGATTGGAAAACTCAGAAAGTTGCCTCGCCTCTGTCTCGACACGGTCATCATCGAGCACCAAACTCATATTCATTTCAATCGACGTTATAAGATTGTTGATGCCATCCTCGATTTCCTGCGCCGCCTTTTCCGATTCGGAAGAAAGGTTCCTGACTTCATCGGCCACCACGGCAAACCCCCTTCCATATTCACCTGCGCGGGCTGCCTCAATAGCTGCGTTAAGTGCCAGAAGATTGGTTTGCGATGCGATATTCTTGACCATGCCAGTCATCGCAGAAAGGGATTCCGCACCCTCCAATACCATCATTATCCTTTCTTTATGCTGTTCCAATTCCTTCGCTCTGGCATCGATAAAGTCCGACATATTCTCAAGCGACTGCGCAATCTTTACGGCTTTGCTTTCCCCTTCTTGCTTGATACTGCTACTATCCTCAATAGCCAGCATGATATGATCTGAGAGTTTTTCCACTTCCCGTTCAAGGCAGGTGACATTCGCGACGATTTCCTTAGCGGCACTCTCGGTCTCCCGGGAAATGCCTTGTGTTTGCTCCGTCAGCACCTTACAGGCTACGGGAATACCGTCTATGGCCTGGTGGATACTCTGAACCGTGACATCCATATCCTCTTTTTTGCCTACTACGAGATTCTCAAAGCCGATGTTCTTCCTTGTCAACATGACTGTATATATATATAGCGCGCTCGGGAAAAGCACCAAGGTCACGAACACCATCAAGATAGCGCCCAGCTTCAGGTAGGTACCTGGCCACAATTCATAGTTTGAAGCATCGAAATAGCTAAAAAAAACAATGTTTGACACCAGCCAGATTGCCAGAAACATAAACCCTATGACAATTGCTCCTTTAACTAGCTGGTCCCGATTTAGTATCAGATAGCGTTCCTGATAACGTATCGATTCAGGCCTTTGTTTTGATTCGCGCATTTCCTTCTCCAGAAGAAAAATTAGTTACCGGGGGACACCTGCTGCACCACGGACAGCAGTTCTTCTGGTTTGAGCGGCTTAACCAGCCAGCCGGTAGCACCTGCTGCCTTGGCCTCATTACGTTTCGCCTGCTGGGATTCCGTCGTCAACATCAACACCGGCTTGAAGCGCATACCTGACACCTTCCTGACTTCCTTGATCAGGGTAATACCATCCATGCCCGGCATATTGAGGTCAGTAATCATCAAATCCGGACACGAAACAGATAATTTTTTCAGTGCAGCATCACCACTGGTCGCTGTTTCCACCTGAAAACCCGCGCGTTTGAGTATGCCTTCCATGCTCATCAGCATGGTTGTCGAGTCATCTACAATAAGTATGGTTTTCATGGCCTTCCTGACCCTCCTGTAATCATGTAGAATGAGCGGCTTACCAGTTCATCAAGCATGCGCTACTCCAACCTGAGTCGATCAGCAAGGTTTGATGACCCTGCAGCCCAACTCCGCAACCGTATTGACTGCGGTGGTCGTTTTCCCGTGCCGCCCATCTGATTGGCGACCGTAATGACCTGGTGCACTTTGATCATTACATCCCTTCGTTCCAAAGTGGCTGCAACCATGCAGCAATTTCCTCATTTTCAGGAAAGGCGGAAACTTCAGGACGCAGCGCCATCATTATCTGCAATACAGCAGTGTGTGGATGCCCCAGACGCTTCAGGTTCAGCCTACCCTTAGGGTGTTCCAGTAACCACGCCAGCAGTGTTTCTGCCTCCTCGATCTCACAGTGACCTTCCAGTACCGCGACAGTCTTTTTGTAGCTTATCGGCATGACAGCAACTCCCGAATATTCAGCACCAGCAGCACCCTGCCATCCCCCAGTAACGCCGCCCCGGCGTACCAGGGATAATGCACTAAAACACCTTCCAACGGTTTTTGGATAATGTCTAGGCCTTCATGAAACTCGTCGATCACAAGTCCAACCTCCTGTCCAGCAACCTTCATCAACAGGATGGCAACCTCTCCTGAGGAAGCGGTGTTCACCTTGAGATTGAGCAACTTGCTCAGATAAAACAATGGAATGATCTTGTCACGGAGTACCACGGCTTCGTTATGCTTGATACGCTGTATGTCGGTAGTGGGAACGCGAACGGTTTCCACGATATTTTCCATGGCAACACCATAACACTGACCCGCCACTTCGACCATCATCACACGAGTAACCGCCATGGAAAGCGGCAGGGACAGGCGAATTGTCGTCCCTTCACCTTTTTTGCTCTCCACGCTCACTCTACCGCCCGCCTGCATGACAACAGAACGAACCACATCCATGCCCACGCCACGTCCGGAGAGATCGGACACTTCCTCGGCAGTAGAGAAACCGGCAGCGAATATCAATTGCAGGGCCTCGTGATCGGTAATCGTATCAAGTCTCTGCTCGTCGATGACTCCCTTCCCATAGGCCTTGCGCTTGATTACTTCCGGATCGATGCCACGGCCATTGTCGACCACCTCAATGATAACCTGATCATCGTGTGATATAGCGCGTAGGATAATAGTCCCTTCTGCGGGCTTCCCGGCGGACTCCCTCTCCTGCGCTGTTTCGAGGCCATGATCCAGACTGTTGCGCACCAGGTGAATCAACGGATCGGCAAGATTCTCCACGACATTCTTGTCTGCTTCAGTCTCCTCGCCTTCTAGCACCAGGCGGATCTGCTTGCCCAGCTTGCGCGAGAGGTCTCGTACCAGGCGAGGAAAACGCTGGAATACACTGGAGACTGGAATCATGCGGATCTGCATCACTGCCCCTTGCAGCTCCTCGGCAAGCCGGTTAATCACGGCATACTGAGCCTTGATCTCCTTGGCAAGAAGACGAATCCCGAAATCATTTTCAGCCCGGCGGGCGAGAAATGGCATGGCGTTCTTGGCAACCACCAATTCACCAACCAGATCCATGAGCGCGTCAATGCGTTGCTGATCAACCCTCAGCGTCTTGCTCCGCGCAGGTGGCTCACCCGCGCTCGTGGACATCTGCTTCGGCATCGCGCCCATACGGGGACAAATCTCACCATCGCTCCCCCCGACCTGTTGCCCACTGACATCCTGATGCCTCACTTCTTCCCGTTGCATGGGCTTATCTTCAGGGCCAGAAGCCGGTTTTTTACCGTCTGGCTTCATGGCCGACAACAGATCATCGACAAACGCCACCAGCGGTTCTGGCGACTTCTCATCAAGCGCCGTTTCTATCGCAGCATCCAAGCCGGCCGGGTGAGATTCCGAAGCAGCGAGCAGGTTTTTTACAACTTTTGCCACAGAGGCAATTCTTCCTGCAAGCAATTCATATGAGCAAGGCATAGATAGAATATGTCGCTGTACCACCAATGCCTGCCTCACAGCGGCAAGCCGGGGCTCATCGAGCTCATGCATCGAGACGGATGTCCCGTCTTCGACCAGGGATGGTGTATTATCTTGGGTAACCGGATCGAACATTTCCTCCGGCCACTGAAACACTCCACTACGCAGTGTTTCCAGCAATGACTCCAGCAGTGCTTGATTCGGCTCATCCTCTTTAAGAAGGGTTTCCATCCAATGCAGAACAGACGTTTGCAGAAAGCCCGGTTCGCTGACTTCTAGTAGAGGATGTATTCTCTGACGCAGGCGCCTCCAGCCCCCTTCTTCGATTAACTGGGTAGATTCCTCGATAAAAGTCTCGAATGGCTCACTATCACCGAATTCGCCTTCAGGAACCACTAGTTGATCAGGTGCCAGTAACATCACATGCACCCATTCATTGACATAGCGGAGATGGTGACGAATTTCATTGTCTGTCCCGGCGGCCACGGCGTGAAAAACCAGGTTGCACTGATAGGGATCCATTTCCACAGGCTCCAACCAGGAATCCCTGGCTTGTATGTGGAACCAGACCATGCCAGGCAAAGTCCGTACTATGTGAAGGGGATCTTCCCCTGAGAAGAAACACTGTGAATCGGGCGTGTATTCAATGGCAAGAATATCCAGACTCTCACCCCCCGTCCGCGCATAGAGCGCCAGGCGTAACTTGTCAGGCATTGCCGCCAGCCAACCAGGCGGCGTACATAAACGACCTCCTGTATCGGGTGCATCCTGTGGCTGTGACAAATCCTCCGGTTCAGTGACATTTGGATCCGAACCAACAGTGGGGGGGGCACTCAATAATGCCCTCAAATCCTGAACGAGCACCTGACTGCGGGCCTCCGCGCCATCACCTAATGAACCGGTACTTTCAAGATCGTCCAGCCAGACACTAACCTGATCCATAGTGTCGAGAAACATATCGATATGCTCTGGCGTCATGAGCAGTTCGCCACTGCGCACCGAATCCAGGACATCTTCGGCGGCATGAACCACTTTGGTAAACACCGGAATATCGAATAAACCTGAAGAGCCTTTTATGGTATGCACCGATCTAAACAGGTCGTTAAGAAGCCCCTCATCTCCAGAGCACTTTTCCAGTTCCAGGAAACAGCGCCCCGCGGTCTCCAGGTTATCGCGTGACTCCGAGATAAACGCTTCAAGCATCGGATCCATACTTATTCGCCTCCTGCCAGCAATGCGGCATAGGTCTGAAGCTCATCGACATTTGCGGGCTTGACGACATAGAGATTGGCTCCGGAGAGATAGGCTTTCTCCATATCTTGTTCCGATGCCTCGGTGCTGATCATGATGACAGGTATCGCCTGAAGCTCCGGGGTCTTACGCATTTCCTCCACCAGCCTGTAGCCATCCATTTTTGGCATATTCACATCAACGAGGAAGAGGTCAAAATGCCTGACGAGCCCCTTTTCAAGAGCCTCAATGCCGTTTTCTGCTTCTTCTACCTCAAAACCAAGCGACTCCATCAACTGCCGGTGGTACATTCGAACGGTAACGGCATCATCAACAATCAGAATTTTTTTCATTTCTCTACTCCTATGCCATCGGCTTCTGATAGGCCATGGCCTTGGGAAACTTCCTCACCTTGAACAGCGAAGAAATTCTGCTCATGGATTCAGAATGCCCGAGAAAGATGAACCCCCCCGGGTTCAGCGTGACGTAGAACCCGTCGGCTGCCAGCCTCCG
>JALWRY010000281.1:12700-18434 GCA_027080445.1 Thiohalobacter sp.
AAATCAGATCATAGCCGCGATAAGCCCGTGTCTGGGATGCGTCACTGAGATTCACCTGGTTAAATTTGACGGAATCCCTCAAATCCTGACATAGCTGATAGCCGCCATTTGACAGTCGGCTAAAATATTTTTTTAACAACGACCCAGGCAAATGTTGCACCGAACGTTTGCTATAGATTCCCTGCCGGCAACGTTCCAGCACCTTGCTGTCGATATCGGATGAAACGATCTCCACATCCACTTCCTCGATCGCAGACCAGTGTTCCAACAGATATATCGCTATCGAATAGGGTTCCTCGCCAGTACTTGACGGGATAGACCATATGCGAATTTCCGATCCCTTCCCCTTTCGCCGAACAACCTCATCCAGAACATCCTCGACCATGCATTCAAACTGGTACTCCTCACGAAAGAAGTATGTCTCATTCACGGTCATGATATTAATCAACTCCTGCAATTCCTCACCGGATGCCTGGAAACGCATGAAGGTGAAATAACTTCGGAAGCTGTCGTGCCCGGTTTCCCGAATACGTTCAATCAGGCGCTTGTCCACGAAATAGCGTTTGCTATCCTCAAATCGAATGCCCGTCTTTCGATAGAAAAAATCACGGAACCGTTCAAATTCTGAGTCAGTAATATCAGAAACGGCTATTCTGTTGTCAGCAGTTTTCAACATGCCTATCCCTCCTCGATACGGCGTACGGCAGTATCCACGGCAAAAGCGAGATAGGGTTCATCAGGGAACCGTTGCTTGATGGCTTCCAGATCCGAAACCATGTCCGGCGTGCCTACTTCCGCAAGGCGATCCACCGCTGTCGCAACAACATTGACATGGGTTTCGTCCTTCAGTACCGACAACAGCCATTCAGGCGTCCGGGGATGGGCCAGTTGTTGCAGTATATCGATAGCAAAGATCCGCACATCAGAATCCTGATCATTGAGGAGTTCAATGATGTGAAGCGCAACGGCCTCGGGTATGGATTGCAGAACCTCAATCGCGCCATTGCGCAACGCGGCGTCTTCCAACCTCAAAATCGGGATTAGCCCGGAGACCACGGCCTCGCCGCCAATTAAACCCAGGCTGTCGAATATGGCTTCACGCACCGGATGTTCCGTTTCGTCCTGCAAAGCCGTCAATAATTTCTCAACGGCTTCTGGCCAGGCCGCCAGATCCCGTGCAGCCCAACGGCGTTTCATCGGGTCGCCGGATTCCAACGACTTGACCAGCCCAGCATAATCCCGGCTAGGCTGCCGTTGTTCTACCGCTATTGCTCCGGTATTCGGTTCCTGTTTCTTTTTTAAACCCATACCTTTCTCCCGGTTTGCGCTACATGACCCATTCAATCAGTTTGCCAGCAATTTCGTAGGACGGCAGAACACATTCCGCGCCACCCAGTTCCACCAACTCCCTCGGCATGCCGTAGACCACCGCCGTTTCCTCCGATTCGGCAATGGTACGCGCCCCCATGCCGTGCAGTTCCGCCATGGTTTTGGCGCCGTCGTTGCCCATGCCAGTAAGTTGCACGCAAATCACCGTCTCGGGGTCGCAGAATTCTTGAACCGATTGCGCGAGGCGCTCAACGCTGGGATGCCAGAGGAATTGATCAGATGCCGGAATGCTGCTGGCCATCAACTTGCCAGCTCGCCGGGTAAGCTTGACATCCGCATCCCCTTTCGCAATAAGAACTTGTCCAGGCGACAATGTTGTTGGGCGGTTAATCTCTATCACTTCAAGCGTGGCACATTTGTTGAGGCGTTCAGCGAAAACCCGGGTAAATCGACCTGGCATATGCTGGGCAATGAGAATCGGGACGGGAAAATCCGCAGGCAGTGCTGTAATAATTTCTTCTACCGTACCGGGCCCACCAGTCGATACTCCAACCACCACAAGTTCAGCCATAGCCGTCTTCTTTTCCCGCACAGAAGACCGGGGCAATTTCTGTGGTGGAACGGTTCCGACTTTTTCCCTTTGTACCCGTAACCGTTGGCGCAAACCCTTGCTTTTACCAATCCGCGCACGGGCCGCCGAACGCACCTTGTCGAGCAGTTCATCGGCCACATCACGGATATTCAGCGACACCGTGCCGCCTGGCTTGGCGACATAATCCACCGCGCCCAGTTCCAACGCCTCGAATGTCGCCAACGCTCCCTTCTCGGTCAGAGATGAGACCATCACCACAGGACGTGGGCTCTGTTGCATGATCAGACTCAGACAGGTGATGCCATCCATCACCGGCATGTTAATATCCAACGTTACCACCGCCGGATCGAAGGCCGAGATTTTTTCTAGCCCCTCCTCACCATTGCGGGCGGTCTCTACATCGTAACCTGCATCTTCCAGGATCTGGCGCAGGTGCTTACGCATCAGCGCCGAATCGTCAATCACAAGCAACTTCATAATACATCCTCGTCACGGATGGCCTCTTCTTCATGCTCACTGAGCAATTCGCACGCGGTTACGACCTGAATCATCCGCTTCTCTTCCTTGAGGTTGACTACCCGCCCCATGATCCGGGCCTGGTCTGGGGAAAGATCAGGCGCGGTCTCAATCCGCTTCCTAGGTAAACTCATCACTTCGGCAACGGAATCCACAATAAATCCGGTTCGCGTGCCCTCCAGGCCGAGCACGATGATACGCTGGCGATCATTGCGTTCCATCTTCTCCATTTCAAAACGAACGCGCATATCCAGCACAGGCAGCACCATGCCACGTAGATTGATCATGCCCTCAATAAACTCCGGTGTCTTCGGCACCTTGTCCAGTTGTTCCGGAACACGGGTAATCTCCTGTACATCATCGATGCTCACCCCGTACTCCTGGTCGCCTAAGCGAAACACCACCAGTTGCACGGTATCGCCTTCGGTTTCTATCTCCTGAACACGCTCTTCATCTATCACAGGGTCTCCCTCCTCTCCTTCTCGGGACTCGATAGCTGCCTGAATCGCCGGATGGGTAAACAACGATTCCGCTCGCATTACCGATACCAGCCGTTTACCATTATCAAGGCGGCAAACACTGGCAATATCGTTGTTGTCATCGTTCTCAGTGAGCAGGGTCGGCATGGGTTCCTGCAGCTCTTTGGTAACCCGCAGTACCTCTTTGACATCATCCACCACCAATCCCACCAAATCCTTGCGGCCATCAGGCCGCCGCAGGCTTACCACCAGGATGCGATTATCGTCATTCAGTTCCGCCTCTGTCAGGGCCAACATACGTCGCAAACTCACCAGGGGCAACAAGCGGCCACGCAGGTCAATCAGCCCCAGTACATGTTCGTCTGCGCGAGGAACTTTAGAAATGGTTTCGGGTACACGGACGATATCCTCCACTTCCATAAGAGCAAAGGCATACTCTTGATCTTCCACGGTAAAGCTGACCAGTTGATCGGTATTGTCCTCTTCCTCCTTACCGGTTGATTGCACCTGCGGCTCATCACCGCTTAACTCGATGCTGTCTGTTGCGGTAGAAGCGAGTACCGAGGAAAATTCCTGACTGATTAACTGCTCAATATTCAACAACTGAATCAGGGGTTCACAATCACTGCCCTTGATAACACCAGCCAATAGTTCCGCATCGATGGTAGACTGCACCTGGCTACTGCTGTCGATGCGATCCGGTTCAACATCCATCACCCGCGCAACCCTGTCTACAACCAACCCTACAGGGCTACCCGCATCAGTGACAATCACGCGCGTGGCATCGTTGTAGTCCGTCTCATCCAGTTCCAGAACCCGACGCAGATCCAGTACCGGCAACACACTGCCACGCAGGTTTGCTACACCCATCAAAGCGCTGGGGGTAAGGGGTACCTGCACGGTGACAGGAACGCGAATGATCTCCAGCACCGAGGCCATGGGGAAGCCAAATACCTCATCCGCCACCTGAAAGGTAACGTATTGATTGGTTATCTCTTCCCCATCTATTTGGAGATTGTTCGTTTCAATCGCTAATGTATTCGTCATGGGTGTTCTCCTCTGTTTCGTTGAAAAACACCTCAAGCGCTTTGCAGTTCATCGGCGATGGATGCAATCTCCTCGATGGCCACAGCCAGTTCCTCAGCACCTTGAGCCTGTTGGCGGGCGGCCATTGCACCCTCCTGGCTATTACTGCTGGCTTCCTCGGCCGCGGCAGCGATTTGTTCCATGCCCTTTTTGGCCTGCCCAACCGCAGTGGCAATTTCAGCTGCCGTCTGCTGGATGTCTTGGTTACCTTCCACAATCTCTTTCACAACTGCTTCGATGGTGGCCAAATCACCTATCATCTGTTTGGCCTTCTCCACCTCATGCTGCGCATTGTCCGCCACTTCGTCCAGATCGGCGCGAACACGGGTGGCCAAGTCCTGGATCGCCTTCACCAGATCCTTGATCTGTTCCACATTCTCGGATGCCTCGTCAGCCAGGTTCTGAATGTCGCCGGAGACCACTGCGAAGCCCTTGCCATATTCACCGGCCCGTGCCGCCTCCACAGCGCCGTTGACCGCCAGCATACTGGTCTTGATGGCGACGGTGGCGATGGTCTCGATAATCTTGTCAATCGCCCGGACCAGCTGTTCCATTTTCTCAATCGCCTTAAGGTTCTCGCGGCCCGTCTCAAGGGCATTGTTTATCCCCGCGATCATCTCATCCACACTCGTCTTGTTGTCTCCTAACAGTTCGCTGATCCGCTTGCTTATTTCCAGCGCAGTCGAGGCCTGTTCTTCGGCTACATCGATCCCTTTCTCAAGCTGGGAAATCCCGGCCACGGCCTGCTCCACAGCAGTAGCTGCTTGCTCGGCTCCCCGGCTGATCTGGTCTATTGCTGTACTAATCTCCGCTGCCGAGCGGTTAATCTCTTCAACGGTAGCGGAAAGCTCCTCAGCGGCGGCTGCCACCTCCTCAGCGCTCTTGGCGATGTCCGTACTGTTCTTCAGTTCGTCAGCAATCCCTTCCAGTTCCTGCGATGCCTGTTCCGCCCCGCCCAAAGCTTGCCCCTGCTGTCCCAAGGTATTGACCACCTCTTCCGCAGCCGAGGATTGTTCCTCTGCCGCAGCAGCGATGCTTTCTGACCCTTTCTGGATATCGCTGGTCGCAGCGTTCAATTCTTCCGCGGCCGTTAAAAGCTCCTTCGCACCATCGTAGATGACAGTCATGTCGCGTTTGATCGTCGAGAGTTGTTCAGTTACAACCTGACCTTTTTCAGCCTCCTTCACCGCAGTTTCGGCGGATGCATTGACCGATTCCCCCACATTTCGGACCTGTTCCTGGATCGACTCTGCCAGCTTGGCGATGTCGTTGGCGCTCTTTTCTGAAACTTCCGCCAGGGCCCGGACTGTGTCGGCGACAACGGCGAAGCCCTTGCCGTGCTTGCCGGCACGCCCTGCCTCGATTGCCGCGTTCAGTGCCAGAAGGTTAGTCTGATCGGCGATACGCATCACCTGTTTGACTGCTTCGTTAATATTGGCGGCCTGCTGCTCCAGTTCATTCATCATGACAACAGAGTTGCGCTGACGATTCGAAGCCGCCTTGACGTTCTCAACCAGTTTGACTATTTCTCCAGCCGCCCGGTCCAGCTGGGTTTGCAGCGTCTCCGACTTCGACCCGGACAGTTCCGTCATTTCCTTCTGCCGTTTGAGATTCCCGGCAATCTGGGTCACCGCCGCCAGGCTCTCCTGACTGGCTCCAGCCGCTTCCTCGGCACCAGTGGCGACCTCACTGATGGCAGTGGACAGTTGATCCCGCGCACTGGCTGCCTCGG
>JALWRY010000282.1 GCA_027080445.1 Thiohalobacter sp.
AGTCGTCTGCCAAGAGGTGATTTTGCCGGATTCGCGTTCAAGTCGGGGACACCCTGATATTGTTGTAACTCGTTGTGACCAATGAAAATATTCCGCTTTATCGAAGTTTTAACCGGACAGTAGTGACTCAAACCACATCTTTAATATCCCGATATATGCGGCATTCTCCGCTCAGATCCGGGGTACCCGGAATGCCGCTTGAGGCAAACCATACACAAGAGGATACACTATGATGAAGTCATCAATCATATTTTCAAAAGCACTACTGCTTATGGCGCTGGTTGCCACGGGATTTACCCATGCAGCCAATCAATCAACGTTGGCGATGGATCAACATGTCGAGGTAGCCACCACACAAACACTGCACAAGACCATCAATATCGATGGCGTGGAGATATTTTACCGAGAGTCGGGTCCGGTGAATGCACCTGTGATCCTGTTACTACACGGGTTTCCGACTTCATCCCACATGTTTCGTAACCTGATGCCGGCGCTGTCGGACCGCTTTCACGTGGTTGCGCCTGACTATCCCGGTTTTGGAAACAGTGCACAGCCGGGTATGGATGAGTTTGATTACACATTCGACAACCTGGCGAATATTACGCAGAAATTCGTTGATAAACTGGGCCTGAAACGCTACAGCCTGTATTTAATGGATTACGGTGCACCGGTCGGTTTTCGTTTGGCGGTGAAGCATCCTGAACGTATCGATTCACTGATCGTGCAAAACGGCAATGCGTACGTCGAAGGACTGCGTGAGTTTTGGGATCCTATTCGCACGTACTGGAAAGATCGGACACCCGAGAACGCGCAACCCCTTGCCGGGTTCATAGCCCCGGATGGCGTAAAGTGGCAGTACACTCATGGTGTCAGAAACGAAGCAGCTATCAGTCCGGATAACTGGAATGTCGACCTGCGCCACCTGACGCGGGCAGGTAATCCGGAAATCCAGCTTGCACTTTTTTACGACTATCAGAACAATGTGCCGCACTATCCGGCATGGCAGGCCTACTTCCGCAAACACCAGCCGCCGACCCTGATCGTCTGGGGCAAGAACGACTACATCTTCCCCGCAGAAGGGGCGTACCCCTACAAGCGGGACCTGAAGAACCTTGAGTTTCACCTGCTGGATACCGGGCATTTTGCGCTGGAGGAAGATGGCCAGGTGATCGCCGATGCCATACGACGGTTCGTAAACCAACAGGTCGCACAGGTAAGGTAGATTGCGCGGCCATTAGCGTATCAGGGAGCCTGCAGATGTTTACAGGCTCCCTGCCCCGGGACCCGATTCATCGTACCTACAGGCCATTCAAACATGAACCGCAACTTTACACGTTTTGCTTTTACCGAGAGTGTTAAAAAGGCTCAGGAGCGGTACGGGACGCGCCACAAGGCGGCACTCATACTCATGGACTATCCTTTACAACAACGACTCAAGATCTGGGTCGAGGCAACCATCATGGACGCGGGACAGGATGTAGAGCTCGCACAGCAACTAAGGATGCCTGATTATGAAGTGCGTATTGAGCGACTTGTGGTACTTGCCATACAGGCCCGGGACTGGAATTGTCCGCAACACATCACACCGCGCTACACGATAGATGAAATCAAGGCGCTTACCGGGAAATAAATCGACTGCACCGAGTGCAAGACCAAGGCATTTCAGCCCCGGTAATAGGAAGTGATATTCACGACCGTTTACCGCGTGCCAGTCGTTAACATTACTTTTCCATACCCGCGTACATGGCGGGTGTCTGATTTGCTACCAGGTTCTTTTCTGATTCAGTAACAGGCTTACTTCCGAGCTAACGAAATCTCGTTTTTAATGCTGCGGTTATTCGTTAATCACGAATTATCGTTTCTTTTTGAGTTGTAACGAATTTTGAATAAAAGAAGTAAAAACAGACATATATCAGGATATCAGGTGCTGGCACGGGAGATGCAATAACAGAAGTGACGGAACATTTCGTCCTTGGTATTTTGATCTAAACAGAGGAAACCTGGTCATGATCATAAATACTACTGTCTACGAGGAAACTGAGTCATGGAATTTGCAAACAAAGTAGTCCTTATCACGGGCGGTGCTACCGGTATCGGACGGGAAACTGCACGTGCCTTTCTGGCATGTGGTGCCAACGTCATCCTGAATGGCCGGCGTGAGATTAAATTGCAGGAAGCGATCACAGAACTTGATCCAACGGGTAAGCGCGTGGCTTATCTGGCGGGCGATATCGGTAAGCCGGAAACGGCTGGCCGGTTGGTTCGGGTAGCCGTTCAGCGGTTCGGAGGTGTTGATATCCTTGTAAACAACGCCGGTATTTTCAAGCCTACCCCATTTCTTGATCATACCGTGGAGGACTACAACGACTATGTAAGCATAATTCTTGGCGGCACATTCCACGCCTCTCAAGCGGCCATTCCTGAAATGCAAAAGCGTGGTGGAGGTGCGATCGTCAACACCGGCTCGATGTGGGCCAGCCAGGCGATAGGCGCTACGCCGTCCAGTGCGTACTCGGCTGCCAAGGCAGGTGTCCATGCCCTGACCAGGAACCTGGCCATCGAATTTGCAGCAGACCGTATCCGCGTAAATGCCATAGCCCCCGCTGTGGTAGAGACACCGGTCTACAACACGTTTATGAGTGATGAGGAAGTCAGGACAGTGCTGCCGCAGTTTAATGATTTTCATCCGCTTGGGCGTAATGGGCAACCTGGAGATGTCACTTCAGCCATTCTTTTTCTGGCTGGCTCACAGGCGGACTGGATCACTGGTGTGGTACTGCCGGTGGACGGTGGTGTGACCGCAGGACGGCATGTGAACCAGCGACAGGGAGAGATAGAAGGAGATTGAACCATGAACAGAACACACACATTTTCAATGTCACAGCCAGTTTCACTGTCGCCCCGGTTACTGACAAAACAAAATCACATTTATCGTGAAACCGGTGGTGTCAGTGAAGGGAACCGGAGCCGGGGTTTCCGGCCAGCCTTCCTTGACCAGTCAACGGGAAACACCTGGCTATCACGCTTTGCAGATGGACGCATCGCGCCTGTGCATGTGCTGGATGGTCTTCCATCGGGGCTGGTCGCTGAACGGGACGGGGGTGGGCACGTGAAAGTCGTCATAGACTGCGTCATCGCCGGGTTTCTCCGTGGTGGTTTGTTCTACACCCGTGCACAGGCGGCCAGGGCCGCCGCTCATTGAAATCTGGAGGTATCCCATGTATTTCGACAACCTGTCCCTGACCGGCTTGCTGGTGACACTGCCCTATGTCGTCATGTTATGGCACTTTAGTAAAGCAAAGTCCACGTCAGGAAAGAAGAAGATCTTGATGTTTGATTATCTGGAAAATGAGGCCTGCCGTCATGGGGCATGAGACAAGGACTAACCGCCGGAATCCGATCCTGGGCAGCTTGCTGTTTCGTCACCAGCCCGGACAGCCCCTGCCCGTCGTGGTGAAGGCCGGCCTGGGCGGGTTACTCGCGATTGGCGCCGTTGCCTGGTTGGGTCATGTGACAGGAAATCCGTTACTCATGGCGCCATTCGGGGCGACCTGTGTCCTGTTGTTCTCGGTACCCAATAGTCCACTCTCACAACCGGCAAACGTCATTGGTGGGCACCTGGTGTCGACAGCCATTGGACTCCTGTTGCATACAATGTTGCCAGTGGAATGGTGGAGCCTGGGGCTTGCAGTGGGGCTGGCGATTGCGGCAATGGCGGCCCTGCGGGTGACGCATCCGCCTGCTGGAGCAGACCCGCTGGTGGTGTTTTTCGACAACCCGGGCTGGGCGTATCTGGGCTTGCCTGTCGCGTTCGGCAGCCTGGCACTGATCATGATTGCGTGGCTGTTTCATCGTCTTCCACCCAGCATTGTCTACCCGACGCCGAAACAGGAATGATCGGCATGTCCACCGATCCAGGGCTCTGTCCCGTGGCCAGTTGAAATTACATGGTTCAGGTACAGCCCCCCGTTCATCCAATTACGTGTAACATCAGTCGTATTCATGAGAAATTCCCGAGCCATGTCTTTTGGCCATTGCGGGGTTCGGCACGTCAGGTCATTGAGATTGAGGCAGTCATACAATGAAGGCAATCATTCAGGACGAGTATGGAGCCCCTGATGAAGTTCTGGAACTCAGAGAGATCGACGCGCCGGTTGTTAATGATGACCAGGTACTGGTGCGCGTTCACGCGGCAGGCCTCCACGCAGGCGATTGTTTTACCGTAAGAGGCGCGCCGTTCCCTGTGCGCATGGTTACCGGGCTGCTTAAACCAAAATACGGTGTTCCGGGATACGACGTGGCTGGCCGGGTCGAGGAGGTTGGCTGCAATGTAAAGCGGTTCCAGCCCGGTGATGAGGTGTTCGGCGCATGTACCGGTACTTGTGCCGAGTATGTATGCGCCACAGAAGACGAGCTCGCGCACAAGCCTGCGAAACTTACGCTTGAGGAAGCCGCGGTCATACCTACTTCCGCACTTGCGGCCCTGCATGCACTTCGCGATGTGGGCAAGGTATGGTCAGGGCAAAAGGTTTTGATTAATGGTGCGTCGGGTGGTGTGGGAACGTTTGCTGTGCAGATTGCCAGGTCGTTCGGGGCCGAAGTGACCGGCGTGTGCAGTACCAGGAATGTGGATAGTGTCTATTCGATCGGGGCCGACCATGTGATTGATTACACCCGTGATGATTTCACTCAGGCCGGGCAGCATTATGACCTTATCTTCGATAACGTGGAGAACCGTGCCTTAACAGACTGCAGGCGTGCGCTTGCGCCCGACGGGACGCTTATCCTTAACAGCGGTTCGGGCGCACAGGGGTTCAGATTTCTGGTTCGCCTGCTCAAGCCGCTCGTGCTGTCACCGTTCCTGCGCCAGAATCTGCGCAGGTATATTTCGGTGCCGAATCACGCGGATCTGGTTGTTTTGAAGGAGGTATCCGGAACACTGATTCCGAGAATATTTTGAAAGAAATAGGTATAGAAATTTCTTTCAAAAATATGGGCTGCTACAGGGCCGATCCCGGACAGAAAGATCCTCAAACGCGGCAATTCTTGTTAAAGGTGTGGGTTGGCCTTTATACCCTTGGGTTGCGCAGATGCATGCGCATCAGGCGGGTAACGACTGTGCCAGATTTGTGCTAACTTGAAAGCACAGTGAACCGTAAGTGATTGATAACTCAACTGCGGTATGAGTTGGGCAAGCGTCACAAGTGACTGATTAATAAATGTATATGGCAGACTGTAGCACCTGTTATTTTTCGGTGTAAGGTTCCCGCATGAAACTGCATGTCCTGAATGATCTGCATATCGAATTCAAAGATTTCGAGTCACCCGCCACCGATGCCGATGTCGTGATTCTGGCCGGGGATATCGGCGTGGGGATGGGAGGCCTGCACTGGGCAGAAAAACGATTCCCGGACAGGCCCGTGATCTATGTTCCAGGCAACCACGAATTCTATCGTCACGACATCACGCTGATTGAAGAATTGAAGGAGCGGGCTCCGGGCCACATCCACGTCCTGAACGATGATCAGCTCATCATCGATGGTGTACGGTTCCTGGGCAGTACCCTGTGGACCGACTTCGCCCTGTTTGGCGAGGCGGACAAGTTCTTCGCCATGCAGACGGCATGGCAGGGGATGACGGATTTTTCCATCATTTCGAACGGCGGCCGACCATTCACGCCCGAGGATGCTATCCGGCTACACACGGCCAGTCGCGACTGGCTGGCCGCGATGCTGGCCGAGCCCTTCGACGGCCAGACCGTAGTGGTCACTCACCATGCTCCGTCATCGCAATCCGTACACCCGCGGTATGCGCATGACCTGCTGACCCCGGCCTTCGCCAGCAACCTGGAGGATCTCATGGAGGGTGACCGGGTATCACTGTGGGTCCATGGCCATATGCACGAATCATTCGACTACAAGGTCCATGGCACCCGGGTGGTGTGCAACCCGCGGGGGTATGCGCCGGAGGCGCTGAACCCGGATTTCAGGCCAGATTGGATTATTGGGATCTGAGGCTGGTGTGAGAGCAGGTTGTAATTATGGACACTGACATGTAAGGTTTTCGACATAGGGTCAATATTTTTATAAAAAATCGACGCACGCGAATGGTTTTCGACATAAATATTTGTAATATTCGACAAATATGCTATATATCGCACAATTTTCGACCTAACTAACAGGTTTTCGATCTTTGCGTCTGAAATTGAAAACATCCACAGGTTTTCAGGACAAGCTTGTCCCAACGGGGGCGCGTCTTGTTGGCTGGGCAGCGCTTGTTCAGGCGCTGGGTCTTCAGGCGCCGGTCCGGCAACCCAGCTGTGTCTCGGAGAAACATGTCAAGGGCAGTCACCGAGAGGAGGATAGTTTCCGCGTTTTCGACAAGCGCTACCAACCCGGCGATCAATTTATTGATCATCTGACCTTTGCCCTGCGCCATGAACCTATCGATCTACTGATATTGAAGCGCGTCTTTGAGGCGGTACCTAAAGCCATACTGGAAGCGTTCATCCGTTCCACGCCGACGGGCGCACAGACGCGGCGTGCCTGGTTCTTCTATGAAACATTGACCGGGCAGACGCTCGACGTTGACGATGCGCCTAACGTCAAGGCCGTGGATGCACTGGACCCAAAAGCGTACTTCATTGGAAACGGAGAAGTCTCCCGGCGCCACAAGGTGCGGGATAACCTGCTTGGCAATGGTGACTGGTGCCCCATCATACGCAGAACAGAACGGCTCGAAGCTTTCACCAAGCTGGGTCTGGCTGAGCGTGCAGCGGAAACAATAGGCCGTACCGGTCAATACCTGGTAACCCGCGCTGCCAGTTTCCTGTTGTTGGCAGACAGCCGCGCAAGTTTCGAGATCGAAGGCGTACGTGCGCCACGCAGTCGCCTGGAACGCTGGGGCAAGGCCGTACTCCAGGCCGGAAAAAATGCGCTCACGCTTGAAGAAATCATTCGCCTGCATGGTGTCCTGATCGAGGACACTCGATTCGTTTTTCCGGGGTTGCGCCCGGATGGTGTTTTCCTCGGTGAACGGGATCATCTCAACGATCCCCTGCCGGAGTTCATCGGTGCTCGCCCTGAAGATCTGGAAGCGCTGTGTGCCGGCATGCTGGCTGTCAATGAGCGAATGCGGGATGACGGTCTGGATCCTGTCCTGCAGGCGGCAGCGACCGCCTTTGGCTTTGTGTATGTTCACCCGTTCCAGGACGGCAACGGCCGTGTGCACCGTTGCCTGATTCATCATGTCCTGGCAGAACGCGGGTACACACCACCCGGCATGGTTTTCCCGGTTTCCTCCGTTATGCTGGATCGGATCGACGACTACCGCCAGACGTTACAGGCCCATTCCATGCCCTTGATGGATTTCATTGAGTGGCGCCCTACAGCGGATCACAATGTCGAAGTGCTGAACGATACCGCTGATCTCTACCGGTACTTTGATTGCACCGAGCAGGCAGAATTTCTCTACGCTTGTGTTCAGCGCACGGTCGAGCACGATCTGCCCCGGGAAATCGATTATCTCCGCCGGCATGATGAAGCCATGGCCAGAATCATGGAGATGATCGATATGCCGGATCGACTGGCGCAGAATCTGATCCTGTTTATTCGCCAAAATGATGGCAAACTATCGAAGAGGAAGCGTGAAAAGGAGTTTTTGGCCCTGACGGATGACGAAGTTCACAGGCTGGAAACAATTATTCAAGACACGTTCGAGGGTTTTGGCGATAGTTATTGATGGATAGCCGTGAGAAAAAACAACTCAGCGAAACAGACATCTGCGATCTGTTCATCACGCCGGCCATCAAGGAAGCCGGTTGGGATTCCATGCAGCAGATCCGGCGAGAAGTCACGCTCACCCCCCGGCCCTGTCGTTGTGCGCGGCAAGCTGGTGCGGGTAACATTGCACGGTAAATATTCAACCTACTGTAATGGTGTGCTGAGCTGCCTGGCTGTTTTCTCGAGGCCGTTAAAAATCGGTTCGGCAACGGCCATTGGGAAATCATCCGGGATCAATGCGGATACCTGTTCAAGTACTGTAGGTGTGCGTTCCACGAGTTCAGCGATTAACTCCTCGGCTCGTGCTCCAAGGCCGCAAACATTTGCTGTATCCAGCCAGTGACGCCTTTGTATCCTGGACCAGCGGTAGTGTCGATTTTTACCACTAACGGCCATGGCCATGCGTGCTTTCTCTGGTGCTATCTGGTTGGCGCCATGCCCCATGACCGGATAGGCGGACAGGATGTCGTAAAGTGGTGTGAGAGAAAACCGCCCGCTGGCTTCTATGAAAACGCTGAAGTTTTTTGCGTGTCCATCGGTAGCGGCCAACATCCAGAATAAAACCTGGGTCTTGAAGAAGGTTTGTCTGTCGGCCTGTGCTGTGTGCGCGCCGAGTAGTAAGGACATGATATCCCGAATACCAGGGCCACCATCGGATTCATACTTGTGTCCTGGTGCCGTACCGGTTGCCTGGCACATATCCTCCTGGGGTAGCCGTACCCACCAGCTTCCATCTTGTGCAAGACGACGATCGAAGCGTTCTACGATGAGTACTTTTTGATCTTCGAATTGTGCCATGTTGCAGTGTGCCGTACTCAGGCCATAAGCCTGGATGATTTGCGAGCAAAGCCACTCGTTTTCTACTGATGTCGTCAGGTCGGCCTGCATATTGCCAACCCGCCCTAATGGAAGTTTGAAAATATGCGTGGTCGGTGTCGAACCCCGCGGGCGATGCCAACACGCTTTATGCCAAAGCAGGGCGGTTTTTTCCTGTGCGCCGGCGATCGAGATACGGAAATCATCGTCATCACGATGTCCCAGTGCAGGTGCTGAAACGGTTGCACGTAACCGGTTTGCGATGGCGTCGTCGGTGAGTGGCTCGCCATTGATGCTGTGAATGTCTTGTGGTTGATCATCCGGTGCCAGCAGTTGCACAGCGCCGACACAGTCCCGTCCGATTTCTGTCAGCAGATCAAACGCGGAAGTGGATGCGGTGCCAAATCGGGACTGTATTCGTCGTCGTATATCGGGGCTATCCGGTAGCAGGTTGTCGAAGAAACTTTCGACGCGCTCGTCGCGATAGGTTCTGTCCGAGGGTTGCAAAGGCATCGATAGCGACAGCGGCCGTGCTAGAGAGGATTCCAGCCAGGTTGCGGCGTAGCGGAATTCGTGTCGACCCCGGGGGGCGATGAGCCAGTGTCCCACAAGTTCACCGTTCATCCAGATGTTCAGCTGCCGTGTCTTCGAGGGGCGTCCCATCGCTTACCACTCCGGAGATGTTGTCTGATCCGTATCGGATGACTTCGGCCGCAGTACCAGTTCCAGTTCCAGTGTCGATAACAGTTTGAACAGGCTTTCCACGCTACTGCGTTCCGGCGACGATTCCAGCGCCGAGACTGTTTTGGGAAGCAGGCCGACGGGTGCAGCGGCTGCTTTTTGAGTTAGCCGCCTGGATTTGCGCTGGCTGCGCAAAGCCTGGGCCAGCTGTTGAGGTGTGTGTACATTGTATTCCATGGGCAACCTCCCCTATAGGGTATATATCAAAAATATACCTTACAGGGGATACTCTGTCAACATACCTTGTAGGGTATTTTTTGGGCAAAAAGCACTGTGCCGGATTTGTGCTAACCTGAAAGCTCAGTGAACCGTAAGTGATTGATAACTCAACTGCGGTATAGGCTGGGCAAGCACCACATGTGGCCCGTACTTTTTGTGCAACTTCCCAATAGAATCACGTTTTACGTCCTTATACACGCTGCGTGATACCCGTGTCCGAGTGACCAGGACGTTCCGAGGCTTCCTGCAGCGTGTTGCTATCGGTCGCCACCATGGCGCGCAGATCACGTTTTGACTGCCGCTGATTTTGGGGTAATCAGTTCATGCGTCATACGTCCCAGCGTAATCATTGCGCTCTCCAGGGCCTGGTTCCACGGCTGTGCGCAATTGAGCCGGATGAAATTGCAATATTTCCGGGTGGCGGAAAATATTGGGCCTGGTGCAATGCTGATGCGCTGTTCAAGCGCCTGCTGGCAGAGTTGCAGTGAGTCTACTTTATCGGGTAATTCAACCCAGATTACGAACCCGCCCCGAGGTTGTGTCACCCGGGTCTCCTGCGGAAAGTATTTTCCTACGGCGCGGATCATGATCGATACTTGCCGTTGATATTCGCGCCGTACCTGTCGCAGGTAGCGATCATAGCCGCCGTGTTTGAGAAAATCGGCTATCGCATATTGTGACAAGGTCGATGTGGCCAGACTGGAGACATATTTCCGGTAGGCTATTTTTTCCCGGTATTTGCCTGGAATGACCCAGCCGATTCTGAGTCCGGGTGACAGGCTTTTGGAAAATGATGAACAGTAGAGTACAGAAGCCTTATCGCCAAAAGCGCTGACCGCGTGCGGGCGCGTGTTGTCAAACCCCAGATCGCCGTAGATATCGTCCTCGATCAGCGGAATATCATGCTGCGCCAGTAAGTCCACCAGCGCCTGCTTGTTTTCATCCGGCATCGTGCAGCCCAAAGGATTGCTGAAGTTGGGCACCAGCGCACAGGCTGTTACAGGCCACTTTTCAAGCGCCAGGGAAAGGGCGGCGAGGCTGATGCCGGTCTGCGGGTCGGTCGGGATTTCCAGCGCTTTCATCCCCAGTACTTCGATCGCCTGGAGCAGTCCGTAAAACGCCGGTGACTCAATGGCTATCACGTCGCCGGGCTTCGCGATGGTTTGCAGGCAAAGCGTCAGGGCCTCCTGACATCCGCTGGTAATAACGATCTCATCCGGGTGCGTCTGGCAACCAGCTTCGGCCATTCGACGTGCGATCTGCCGCCGCAGTTCCGGATCACCAGGGGGGAACTGGTAGGTGGAAAGTTCGTTACTATACTTGCGCGCCATGGAGGAGAGCGAGCGCTGGATCGCTCGCGTCGGTAAAAAACTTGGGTGCGGTACGGCGGCGCCCAGTTGCACGAAGTCTGCTTCATTCGTGGCCTGCGCCAGGCTTAGCACCAGTTCCTGACCGGTGACCGGTGTCGGTCTTTTCAAGGGTCGGGAAAGCGCAGGAAGTTCCGGGACGGGCCAGGGTTGTGTCCGCACGTAATAGCCGGAACGGGGACGCGCCTCGATCCGTCCTTCGTCTTCCAGCAGGCGCTGCGCTTGTACCACAGTGGAAATGCTGACCCCGAACTGCTGACTCAGCTTGCGCACACCCGGTATCCGGTCTCCGGGCAGATACAGGCCCCGATCGATGCGGTCGGTCAGTTGCCGTGCAATATTTTCGTAGAGCGTGTCCAGAATTCAGGCCTCAAAGCTGACAGCGGTACAGATTGGCAGTGCACAAACCAGTACAGATTATAGATTGACGTTACTGTACCGCTGTATATTTATCTACTTTGAATCTGTACTGTCTGAAGTGTGCCGTTTACGCTATAGGCCTGTCAACCAGAGACCGGTAGGCGGGCATGATGCAAAAGGAAACACGGGGCATGACAGCAGGCGTTGCAGTGTTTGCATTGACACTGCCCGCGAGGCGTTATGCCGTGATGTATTTAGATCCCGTATTTGTGGGTTTTGGGCGGAAAATCCCGGTCAGCACGTTGTCGTCAGCGCTATTGGATAACAGGAGTCCATGAATGCCTCAACAAAATAATTTCCCACTTTTTCAGGTGGATGCCTTTACCACGGAGAAGGCATTTTCAGGTAACCCCGCTGCGGTTTGCCTGGTTGAGACACCACAAGATGCCCATTGGATGCAGGCCGTTGCAGCGGAAATGAATGTAAGCGAAACGGCTTTCGTCAGGCCCGTGGAAGACGGCTTTGAGCTGCGCTGGTTTACACCCACTGTCGAGGTAGACTTGTGTGGCCACGCCACTCTGGCCACAGCGCATGTGTTGTGGGCGCAGGGCAAGGTGGAAGCCGGTGCAACCATCGCCTTCCAGACACTAAGCGGCTGCTTGCAGGCGAATCATACTGCCGGCTGGATTACACTGGATTTTCCTGCCGAGCCGGTCACCCGCGTCGAGGCGCCCGAGGGTTTGCTGTCCGCACTGAGCATCGGTCAGGCGACAGTCTATCGCAATCGCCTGGACTATCTGGTAGCGGTCGCTACAGCGGCTGAAGTTCAGGACCTGGCGCCGGATTTCTCCCGGTTGAAAATGATAGACATGCGCGGTGTGATTGTGACCGCGCCAGCGGAGGATGTTGGCGTTGATTTTGTGTCACGTTTTTTTGCACCGTCAGCAGGCATCGATGAAGATCCGGTGACCGGTTCTGCGCATTGCGCATTGTATCCTTTCTGGCGTGACCGGTTAAACAAGGTGGAAATGATGGCCAGGCAGGTATCGAAGCGGGGTGGCCTGATTACACTGCGGGAACAGAACGGACGCGTCAGGCTTTCGGGTCAGGCAGTCACCGTGCTATCAGGCGTGCTCCATGTCTGAGCGGGCGCAATGCTGGATAAACGGGCGGCTGATGCCTGGCAGTGAGGCCAGTATCTCTGTGTTCGATCACGGTCTGCTCTATGGCGATGGTGTGTTTGAGGGTATCCGGTTCTACCAGGGAAGGGCATTTTGCCTGCAGGAACATTTGCAACGCCTGATGGATTCAGCAGCGGCTATCCGATTGACGGTTCCCTGTGCACAGGAGGCCTTGACGGAAGCTGTCGACGATATCATCGCTGCCTTCGCAGAACCGGAGGGTTATATTCGTCTCATTGTGACCCGTGGCGCCGGCCCTTTAGGATTGAACCCGGAGCCTTGTACGCATCCCAACGTGATCCTGATTGCTGACCGTTTATCGATGATCGATGAGCGTCAGCGCAGGCAGGGCGCCCGACTGATCGTTGCGTCGACACGCCGTCTGCCCGCAGATGGGCTCGATGGTCGCATCAAAAGCCTTAACTATCTGAACAATGTTCTGGCGCGAATGGAAGCCAGTCAGGCGGGCGCCGATGAAGCCGTGCTGTTGAATCAGAATGGCTACGTTGCTGAGGGGAGCGCGGAAAATATCTTTATCGTACGCAACAACCATCTCTTTACGCCACAGCCAACGGATGGCGCGCTGCAAGGTGTTACACGGGGTGTAGTCATGGCGCTGGCTGCCGGCGACGGACTGCCGGCGACAGCGTGTGCATTGACCCCGTATGACCTGTATACCGCTGATGAATGTTTTCTGACCGGTACGGGTGCTGAATTAATCCCCGTGCGCGAAGTGGACGGACGTCTGTTACATTATTGTCCCGGCCCGGTATTTTCCCGGTTAGCCAGGGCTTTTGCTGACAGGGTCGCCAGGGAAACGCAGGCCGGATGATCAAACCCGAAGCAATCGATCACGTGTGTTTATGGGTGAGTTCGCTGGCGAGGTCCCGTGTCTACTATGAAAGGTTATTTGGTATGGAATGTACTGTGCGTCCTGGCGCAGTGGACACACTGCTGCTTGAGTCTGAACAGGTGCATTTCTTCCTGCGTGAATGCCAGGAAGAGACTCGCTTTCTCGAACAGCAGCATCTGTCATTTGTAGTGGAGGATTTACGTGAGATTGTGACCATTCTGGAAGAACAGGATATTCGCGACTACGGTACGGGTGAAGTGACGTTCATGAAATACCGGAACTACGCCTGGTGTGAATGGAAAGACCCTGACGGCATACGTCTGGAATGTATAGAATTCATATGATTTAGGGGGCTGCAATGCAATTTATACCGATTCCCGCAGAGTCGATTCCTGCTTCGGGCAAGAAAACCGGTTATCCACGGCCTTTCGCAGCGTTGGTGGAAGGCAGAACAAAGCGAAAACTCGGGGATTACTTCGGCTTGAGCAACTTCGGTGTGAATTTAACGGAGCTTGCCCCGGGTTCGGTTTCTGCATTACTTCACCATCATTCAAAACAGGACGAATTTGTCTTTATTCTTGAAGGGGAACTTACCTTGATTCTTGGTGATCGTGAGTACGTCATGAAAGCCGGCGACTGTTACGGCTTCAAGGCAGGAAGCGGGGTGGCTTCCCGGTTGGTCAATCGATCCTCTATGAGCGCCACCTATATCGAGATTGGTGATCGCAGCGAAGGTGACGAGGTGGAATACCCGAACGATGATCTCAAGGCCATCCAGTTACCGGAAGGCAAATGGCGGTTCACGCACAAAAATGGCCGACCCTGGTAACGTGCCAGGGTCGCCGTCCCTTGAGAAGACGCCCTGGCCCAACGGCTTCCGCTCAAGGTGCGGGTGTTCGTGGATTTCCTGAAGGAAAAGTTCAGGGGACAACAGCCCCGGGAGGGGTAATCATTCTGGCGGTGCAAGGCCTGTTACTGAAACAGGCGCGCGATTCGATTCATCCGTTATCTTCGATTTTCCTGGAAAGCTCAGGGATATACTGCCGGCAATTTTCATCCCAGGCCTCTACCGTGAAGCGTATCGCGCGCTCGACTTTTGCGTAGCCGGGGCGGGTACGTATGTCCGGTATCAGTGTGTCGACGTCTTCAATAACTTCAGCCCGACCCCAGAGTTTTATCCGGCGTGGTAACGTGTAGTCCATGAAAAAGATAAAGGCCTGGTCATTTTCAGAGAGGTTGCCGGCAGTGATGTACTGGCGGTTGCCCTTGAATTCCGGCCATGCCAGTGTTGCCTGATCCGGAACAGTGATGAAGCCGGGTGGGCCACCGCGATGTTGTATGTAGGGTCGGCCTTCCCGGCTTGAGGTTCCGAAAAAGAACGAGTCCCGGCCTCGAATGAAGGACATGACATCTTCCGACAGACGGGATTTCCAGTGTCCCCGCACCTCAAGGCGCGCCATGCTGTCACGCGAGCCATAGCGCGCCTGAACAGCACGAGTGGCCGGCGAAAACAGGATGTCAGCCGGGTCCGGTGTCATGGGCGGGTCTTTAGGGTCAGTCATATCGGCACAGTTTATTCAGGCTGGGTGCTTTGCATGGCGTCGCGACGGGAAAAGTCTTCATGCCAGGCGGTCAACTCCGGATGTCGGTCACGCCAAACCGGCTCAGACAGGCGAAAATCCAGATAAGCAAGGGATGAACCCAGTGATAGTTGCGCCAGCGAGACGCGACCGGGCAGTGTGTCGAGGCTTTCCTGGACAACATCCAGCGAGCGACGGATCTGGGTTCCCCGCTGTGTGATCCAGTCAGCAGATTGTTCCTGGGCCGGTCTGCGCCGCTCCATAACGATGTTATAGGCGGCATCGAGTATACCGTCGCAAAGCGCCTGCCAGCGCAGGACAGTCCAGCGTTCGAGTCCGGATTCCGGCAACAGCCTGTCGGCGGTCAGGGTATCGAGGTACTCACAGATGACCGGGCTGTCGTACAGGGGTGTTCCATCATCCAGGATCAGTGTGGGTACCTTGCCCAGCGGATTCTCTGCTTGCAGCTCAGACGCGTTATTGAAAGGGGTGCAGGCTACACAGGTGACGGCTTGATTGAGGCCCTTTTCATGGATCACGAGTCTGACCTTACGGGAGTAGGGTGAGGTTTTGGAGTAAAACAGTTTCATGACGGGTTTCCCTTGTTATCACCAAGCGCATTCCGTGCCTCCAGCAAATTGTTGACCAGCTGTCGGAAAGGTTTGTCGCCAATGCGCTTGCGCAGAGACTGGAACAGTTCTTCGCCGATTTTCTCCAGTTTTTTCTGCAGCCTTTTTCCTTCCCGGGTCGGGAATACCGTGGCAGAACGCCGGTCGCTGTCGCTGATGTCCCGACGCACCAGGTGACGGGCCGCCAGTGCGTCAACAAAACGTGTCACCGTGGACGGGTCCAGGTGCAAGGCTTCGGCGAGTTGCTTCTGGGAAAGACCGGGCTCGTCGAGTACCAGGCGCATGAGGTAGGCATGGGGCGGCGACAGGCCGGTCTGACGGAATTCGGCTTCCCACACACGGTTCACTTTACGTGTCAGCGCGTTGAGGTTGAAATAGAGACATCTTTCAAACATGCGGCAAGTCTATAACAAAATGGTTGTACATACAAGTAATGGTTATAAAAGTACAAACGGGCTTGACAGGCAGGCGACGTGCCAATTAATCTCTGAAACATGAATACTCACCTCAACACAGTCATTACCAAAGTCATTATGCGACTGTGGTGGAAACCTCGTTTCCATCGCGGACTGTGCTGATGTTGTTCTATATCGATTAATCACTTCAGGGCAGCCGCGGATCTCGCCGCAACAGACTGTCCAGCATTCTCTCCCGCAGCAAGATCCCCGGCCCCCCTGGAATCGGGGAGACGTACGTGGAAAATGTACAAGCAAACACTCAACAGCGCCTGCTCGGCAGCCTTATGGTGCTGCTCGCGGCGGTGGGCTTTTCAGCCAAGGCGGTATTGGTCAAACTGGCCTATGGCTATAGCGCCGGGCTGGATGCGATTACGCTGATGACCTTGCGCATGTTGTTTGCGCTGCCGTTTTTTCTTGTCGTAGCGATCTGGCTGCAGCGACAGTCACACATACCGGCGCCTACCCGTCGGGAGCTGGGATTGATTGCCATGCTGGGTATACTGGGTTTCTACCTGGCCAGCCTGCTCGACTTTTCGGGACTCGCCTATATTCCCGCCGGGCTGGAACGTCTGATTCTGTTTCTCTACCCGACACTGGTGGTCCTGTTCTCGGCGCTGTTTTATCGCAGGTCCATCACCCTCCGGGAAAGGGGCGCCCTGGTGTTGAGCTATCTGGGTATCGTGGTGGTATTCCTTCAGCCGCTGACGGTTGTTCCTGTGCGGCTGTGGTTGGGTGTTGCGCTGGTGTTCGGGTCTGCTGTGGTCTTCGCCCTGTACCTGATGCTGTCCGGTGCCCGGCTGCGACGTTCCGGTTCCATTGCGTATACCGCCTATGCCATGACCGCAGCCAGTCTTGCGGCCGGTGTACATTTCGGAGTCAGTCACCCGCTATCCGCGCTTGACCTCCCGCTGCAGGTCTATGGTCTGGCGCTGCTCATGGCGCTGTTGTCCACGGTATTGCCGGCCTTTCTGATGCATGCGGGCATCCATCGCATCGGTGCCGGCCCGGCTTCTATCATGGGATCGACCGGGCCGGTTGCCACCCTGTTCCTGGCCTGGTGGCTGCTCGGTGAGCCGTTGACCCTGGTGCAGATGGCGGGGACTACAATGATATTGGCTGGCGTAGTATTGGTCAGTCGATCCGGTGTATCAACAGAAAAACCAGAGAGGGTAGCAACACCATGACAGATGATGTTGAAGCAAATATTGAAGCCAATGGCGGGTATGCGGTTATCTTTACGTCCTTAAGGTCGGAAGGGGAAGACGAAGCCTATGCGGAAACGGCGAAACGGATGCTGTCGCTGGTTTCACAACAACCCGGTTTTCTGGGTATGGACTCGGTGCGCGGCACCGATGGCAAGGGGATTACAGTATCCTACTGGAAGGACCGTGCCTCGATTGAGGCCTGGAAGCATCATCCCGAACATGCCGAAGCCCGTTCGCAAGGACGGATGCACTGGTATCAACACTTTACGGTACGCATCTGCAAAATAGAAAAGGAGTACGGTTTGTCATGAAAACAACGTATTACAACAAATGGATGGCCTGCCTTGCCATGACGTTCATGCTTGCTCTGGCAGGCTGTGCAACTACGGTACAGAATAATAAGCGACCGACCACCGCCACGGTCGAATCAGCCGATGGCAGTCCGATTGTTTATGGCGTGCGTGGGCAGGGTGAACCGACCCTGGTCTTTGTGCATTGCTGGACCTGCAACCATACGTTCTGGGATGCGCAGCTTGACTATTTTTCCCAACATCACCGGGTCATCTGGCTGGATCTGGCCGGGCACGGCGAGTCGGGCAGTAACAGGCAACGTTATACCATGCAGGCTTTCGGTCAGGATGTCGCGGCAGTCGTCAGACAGGTTCGTGCCCGCAACATCATCCTGGTCGGGCATTCCATGGGTGGGCCGGTCGCGGTGGAGGCGGCCAAACAACTGGGTGACCGCGTCATCGGGATTGTCGGTGTCGATACCTTCTATACGCCTTTCGAGTATCCGGCCAGCCAGGAAGCCATCGCGGCATTTGTGAAGCCATTTGAAACGAATTTCCACGGGAGCAGCAATAAAATGCTGCACTCCATGTTTACCCCGCAGGCAGATCCGGCGGTGGTTGATGCTATCGTCGACAAGTTCTCGGACGCTGATCCCAAAGTAGGGATCAGCGCCATGTATGAATTGTTTGAGTGGAATGCGCATCAGGCCCCGGCGGACCTGCAGCGGTTTTCCAGCATACTCTACAATATCAATGCGGCGCCCACGGGTAAGGAACCTCCACCCAATGCACATGTCGTTATGGTGCCGGGTGTCGGGCATTTTATTGCGCAGGTGAAGCCAGTGGCTTTCAATCAGGCGCTGGAAGGGATTATCGACAGACTGACCGGGGCGGGTGGCCCGGTGGCCAAATTACACTCCGGCAGGACAGACCACGG
>JALWRY010000283.1 GCA_027080445.1 Thiohalobacter sp.
ATTGTCGGGATGGGCGAGGGGCGTGCCGACCGTGTTTCGTTGCTGGAACAGCTGGCGAAACAGAAGCCGCACCCCGAGAGTGTGCCGGTGAATATGCTGGTCCATGTCGAAGGTACCCCGCTGGATAACGTAGAAGCTATCGATCCGTTTGAGTTTATTCGTACGCTGGCCGTCGCGCGTATCCTTATGCCGGCCTCTCATGTGCGTCTGTCAGCAGGTCGTGAACAGATGAGTGATGAGATGCAGGCCCTGTGTTTTATGGCCGGCGCCAATTCCATCTTCTATGGCGAGAAGCTGCTCACGACGGGTAACCCGGAAGCCGATCATGATCGTCGCCTGTTTGATCGGCTGGGCCTGCGCCCGGTCTGATCACTGATGCGTGATCTTGTCCCGGCGCTAGAGCAGCGCAGGCAACAACACCTGTACCGCCAGCGTCAGACGCTGGACAGCCCCCAGGGTGTTGAAATTTGCGTCGATGGCGAGGCCTTTGTTTCCTTTTGTAGCAATGATTACCTCGGGCTGGCCAGTCACCCGGAGCTGGTGAGTGCACTTGTCGAAGGCGCGCAGCGTTTCGGCGTCGGTAGCGGCGCCGCGCACCTGATCACTGGCCACAGTGTGGCGCACCAGGCACTGGAAGAAGAACTGGCGGAATTCACCGGCCAGCCGCGCGCGCTGCTGTTTTCAACCGGTTACATGGCCAACCTCGGTGTTGCCTCGGCGCTGATGGGGCGTGGCGATACGCTGGTCGAGGACCGGCTCAACCACGCCTCGCTGATCGATGCCGCGCAACTCAGCGGGGCACGGCTGCTGCGCTACCGGCATAACGATATGGACAGCCTGCAACGCCGCCTGGCTGCGGCAGGGCAGGGAGAAAAACTGGTCGCGGTCGATGCCGTGTTCAGCATGGATGGTGACAGCGCGCCACTGACGGCAATGCAAAAACACTGCCGGGAGCATGCGGCCTGGCTGCTGGTCGATGATGCGCATGGCTTCGGCGTGCTGGGTGAACAGGGCCGGGGCAGCTTTGTCGACCAGCTGGGTCAGGGCGCAGACAACACTATCCTGATGGCGACGCTGGGCAAGGCCTTGGGAACCTTCGGAGCGTTTGTAGCAGGTTCCGACGCGCTGGTGGAAACCCTGATCCAGCAGGCGCGCACCTATGTCTACACCACGGCGACCCCACCGGCGCTGGCCTGGGCGACACGCACGGCCTTGCGCCTGGTGCGTGAAGGTGATCATTTACGCGCTCACCTGAACGACCTGATCCGGCATTTCCGTACAGGTGCGGAGCAACTGGGTTTGCCGTTGATGGATTCCGCGACCCCGATACAGCCCTTGCTGGTTGGCGAGGCGGCAACGGCGCTCAGGCTTGGCGCCGCTTTGCGTCAACAGGGCATCCTGGTCGGAGTGATTCGTCCCCCGACTGTGCCGGAAGGGGCGGCGCGTCTGCGTATTACCTTGTCCGCACAGCATTCACCCGAACAGGTCGATCGCCTGCTCGATGCGCTGGATGCCTGCTACCGGGAGGTCATGCATGCTGCATTGTGACCGCTACGGCCAGGGGCCTGAACTGGTGCTGGTGCATGGCTGGGGTATGCACGGTGGCCTGTTGCGCGGGTTTGCCGAACAGCTGGGCGAACATTTTCACGTTACCGTGGTGGATTTGCCCGGACACGGAAACAGTCCATGGCGACAGGCCACTTCACTGGGCGACTGGGCGCAGCAGGTACTCGACTGTGTACCACAACCGGCATACTGGATTGGCTGGTCGCTGGGTGGACTGGTGGCGTTGGCCGCCGCACAAAGTGATCCACAGCGTGTACGCAGCCTGATGCTGATGGCCTCCACGCCGAAGTTTGTGGCTGCGCAGGATTGGCCGAGCGCAGTCGATGCCGGGGTATTCGAACAGTTTGCCGCACACCTGGAAGCCGATACCGACAAGACCCTGGCGCGTTTCCTGGCATTACAGGTGCGCAGTGCCGAACACAGTAGCGAACTGCTGCGGCAGTTGCGAGAAGACCTGAAAACCCGGCCACCCGCGGTGGCGGATGCACTGTGCGCCGGCCTGAAATTGTTGCAGGAGAGTGATCTCCGCGACCAGCTTCCTGAAAGCAGGGTCCCCCTGTTCGGACTATTCGGTGAGCGTGACACACTGGTGCCGGCCTCGCTCGCGACCCTGTTTGATGACAAGTGTTGTACCGTGCTGGCCGGCGCCGGGCATGCGCCGTTCCTCTCCCACCCGGACGCCTGTATTGAAATGGCCCGGCAATGGTTCGTTCCGGGCGAGGAAGCCGGCTGATGTCGCAGGAGCGTGAAGGCCTGCCGGACAAGGCATCGACACGGCGCAGTTTCGAAAAGGCGGCAGATCATTATGATGAGGCCGCTGTGCTGCAGCGTGAAGTCGGCGTGCGCCTGCTGGAGCGCCTGGACCTGATGCGCTTGCAGCCACGGAGTATTCTCGATCTCGGCAGCGGCACCGGACAGTGCATAGACGGTTTGTTCAGCCGTTATCGCAAGGCCACAGTGACGGCCGTCGATATTGCCCGTCCCATGTTGCAACACGCCGGCCGGCGGGGGCGCTGGTTGCGACGGCCGCAGTGCGTGTGCGCCGATGCTGAACGCTTACCCTTTAGCGACCATTCATTTGACCTGGTGTTCTCCAACCTGATGCTTCAGTGGTGTACCGACCTCGAAGCGGTATTCAGGGAACTGCGCCGGGTACTCAGGCCCGGCGGCCTGCTGCTGTTTTCCAGCTTCGGGCCGGATACCCTGAAAGAGTTGCGTGAGAGTTGGTCCACTGTCGACGGTTATGCCCATGTAAATACGTTTCTCGATATGCACGATGTGGGTGATGCACTGGTGCGTACCCGGTTCGCCGATCCGGTGATGGATGTCGAACGTCTGACACTGACCTACCCGGATGTCTGGAAACTGATGCGCGAACTCAAGCAGATCGGCGCCCACAATGTGACCAGTGGGCGGCCGCGTGGTCTGACCGGGAAACGGCACATGCAGCAGCTTGTCGAGGCCTATGAACGGTTTCGCTGCGACGGCGTATTGCCGGCCAGTTACGAAATCGTCAACGGGCATGCCTGGGTCAGCGAAGAGACGACAGTCCGTGTTTCACTGGAAAGCAGGCAACCGCGGTGACGCGAGGTGTTTTTGTAACCGCCATCGATACCGGCGCGGGTAAAACCGTTGTCAGTACCGGGCTGGTCGAGGCCTTGCGTTCGGCAGGTAAAACCGTTGCGGTCATGAAACCGGTGGCCAGTGGCTGTGAGCGCACAGTTCACGGCCTGCGCAACGAGGATGCACAACGTTTGATCCGCGCTTCAGGAATGCCCCTGCCTTATTCCCGGGTCAACCCCTACGCCTTCGAGGCGCCCGTTGCGCCGCATATTGCGGCACAGCTCCAGGGTGTTGAAATGGAAATACCGGTCATCGAATCCGCATTTGCGCAACTGCAAAAAGCCGCTGATACCGTTGTCGTCGAGGGTGTCGGTGGCTGGCTGGTGCCCGTCAATGCCACGCAGACTATGGCTGATGTGGCGCAGGCACTGGATTTACCGGTTGTGCTGGTGGTCGCGTTAAGGCTGGGATGTCTGAATCATGCGCTGCTGACGGCCGCCGCCATCCGGCGTAGCGGTCTGACCTTGTGCGGCTGGGTCGCCAACCGGCTGGACAGTGACTGCCTGCAGGTAGAAGCCAATATCGCTGCGTTGAGTGAGCGGCTGGAGGCGCCATTGCTGTCGGATTTGCCGCGGGAGACAGATGAAGACGCGCTGCGCCAGTGCGCAGGCGCTATCAATATAGAGGTCCTGTCGGCTTAATTGAGCTTGCGTTTCACCTTGTGCAGTTCAGTGGTTGCCGGTTCGTAACCATTGTCCCGGGCTTTCTGCAGCCAGGTAATAGCCATTTGATAATCACGTCCACCATCAGGCGCGGCATACAGCTTGCCCAACTGGTACTGGGCGGGTGCAAAACCCTGGTCGGCCGATTTCTGCAACGTGATTTTTGCCTGGTCGGGGTCTTCGTCAACCGCGATGCCCCTCAGATAGAAAATGCCAACCTTGTACTGTGCCTTGGCGACGCCCTGTTCGGCGGACTTCCGGTACCATTCCAGCGCAAGGTCCTCGTCCTCGTCCGTCCCCCGTCCTTTTTCATAACGAAAGCCGAGGTCATACATGGCTTGCGCATCACCGCTTTGGGCGGCAGCCAGTTTAAGCTTGAACACGGCCTCGCCCGAGGCGTGGCCCAGGGTGGCCGACAGCAACATGGCAGTGGTAAACAGGCAAATCAGTAGCTTTTTCATAACGTAGTTTCCTGCCGCGCTTCATGGTGTGTGCGCACGGCGTGGCGATATGGGTTTGTCTACCCGGTAATTTCGGCCGTTGTGACAGCCACTTGAACGCAAATTGTTATGTGAAGGCGTAAGGCCGATCTCGCCGGGGATGGCGGGACAAGCGTTTATCGCGTGGTGGGCCTGTTTTTATCAAACATAAGCAAGTTATAAAGTAACTATATAATTATTTACAAGTAACTGATATAGCTAATATTTATGACCATAAATTTTAAATTTTTTTGCACCTGATTTGGGCAGTGCTGTAGCATGCGGCCCAGTGCGCGAGACTGCAGCTTGATTCTCGTGGCCCGGAATGTTTGCCAGAGGTAACACGGTGGTCGCAACCTGGTCTGACAGCTTCAGTGCTTCCTACCGGTTTATCATCCGGCCAAACTGCTCTCTGTCATGGCGGGAGACGATGCAGTTTTACCTTGGCATGGTTATCGTTTCATTTGCGATTGCGATCGTGTTTGCAATGAAGGGCATGTGGTTGATTCTGCCCTTTGCCGGACTGGAAATGCTGGTGCTGGGTATTGCGCTCTACCTCGTGGCGCGGCGCAGCAGGCGCTGGCAGCTGTTGAATATCCATGAGGACTGTGTTGATATTGTCGAGGGTGTGGATCAGTCAGAGTTCCACAGCACTTACCAGCGCACCTGGGTGC
>JALWRY010000284.1 GCA_027080445.1 Thiohalobacter sp.
CGGAAGAGATCCGCAGCCTGTTTCGCAGCTGCCGGCTGATCGGGCGGCGTTTCCGGCTGGCGCATGTGCGTTTTGGCCGCGAGGTGATCGAGGTCGCCACCTTCCGCGCCCGCCACGACGAACAGTCTGACGAGGACAAGGACAGTGCCCATTCCGAGGAAGGCCGTATCCTGCGCGACAACGTGTTCGGCAGTCTTGAGGAAGACGCCTGGCGGCGCGATTTCACCATTAACGCGCTGTACTACGACATCAAGGATTTCTCTGTCGTGGATTATGTCGGGGGCCTGGATGATCTCAATGCCGGAACCCTGAGACTGATCGGCGACCCCGAGACACGCTATCGCGAGGACCCGGTGCGCATGTTGCGCGCGGTGCGTTTTGCCGCCAAGCTGGGTTTCCGCATCCATCCGGACAGCGAAGCACCCATGCCGCAGCTGGGTGAATTGCTGGAAAATATTCCCTCGGCGAGACTGTTCGAGGAAGTACTCAAGTTGTTCCTCGGTGGTTGCGCACTGGAAACCTTCGAGTTACTGCGCCACTACGACCTGTTCCGCTACCTGTTCCCCCTGACCGATGAGGCGCTGGGTCGTGAGGAACAGGGTTTCCCGCTCACCTTTGTCGCTCGCGCACTGGAAAACACCGACAAGCGACTGGCGGAAAGCAAGCCGGTTACCCCGGCTTTCCTGTACGCCGCCCTGTTGTGGGAGCCCGTGCGGGTACGCACGCAGGAACTGATCGATCAGGGCGCGAGTCCACTGGAGGCCGCACAGATCGCCGGCAACGAGGTCAGCGCGGCGCAGGTACAGGCTACCTCGTTGCCCAAGCGTTTCAGCTTTCCCATGCGCGAGATCTGGTTGTTGCAACAGCGGCTGGAGCGACGCCGCGGCAAGGCGCCGTACCGGATGCTGGAGCACCCGCGTTTCCGCGCCGCCTATGATTTCCTGTTATTGCGCGCCGAGGTGGGTGAAGCCCCCGCTGAACTGGCGGAATGGTGGACGGACTTTCACCAGTTGAACCCCGTCGACCAGGCCAAAAAGGTTGAACCGGCGCCGACCCGTAAACGCCGGCGTCGGCGGCGGAAAAAGAAACCGGCCGCGGGCAGCGATGACTGAGGTGGTGGCGTGGATCGGGCTTGGCAGTAATCTGGACGACCCGGTCAGGCAGGTGAATACCGCCCTGGTGGCGCTGGACAGCCTGCCGCAGTCACGCCTGCTGGCCTGTTCCGGTTTGTACCGCAGCGCGCCGATGGGGCCACAGGATCAGCCAGACTACATCAACGCCGTCGCCGGCCTGAAAACCACCCTGCCTGCCGTGGCGTTGCTGGACGCCCTGCAGGCGATCGAGCAGGATCACGCGCGGGTGCGTGGCGAGCACTGGGGGCCACGCACGCTGGACCTGGATATTTTGCTGTATGGTGATGACATCATTGAGAGCCCGCGCCTGAGCGTGCCACACCCGGGCCTTGCGCAGCGCAACTTTGTGCTGGCGCCGCTGGCCGAGATTACGCCGCAACTGTCGGTGCCGGGTCTGGGTAAGGTACAGGTCTTGCGGGACAGGCTGGGTAACGAGGGTCTGGTGCGGGTGGCCGAAGCCGAATGGCAGGCCGGCGCGTCGGGTTCTGAAGGAACGGAATAGAGAAACACAATGCAAAACCCGGGTTTTATCGTAGTAGAAGGGCCGATTGGTGTCGGCAAGACCAGCCTCGCGCGACGCCTGGCGGAAACCTTTGGTAGTGATTTGTTACTGGAAGGCGCGGCGGAAAACCCGTTCCTGGACCGGTTTTACCGTAATCCGCGTGCCGCTGCCCTGCAGACCCAGCTGTTTTTCCTGCTGCAGCGCGCCCAGCAGATGCAGGAGCTGCGCCAGGGGGATATGTTCGAACCGGTGCGGGTAGCGGATTTCCTCATGGACAAGGACCGGATCTTTGCCAAACTGACACTGGATGCCGAGGAATACAAGCTCTACGAGCAGGTCTACTCGCACCTCACCATCGACGTGCCGACGCCGGACCTGGTGATCTACCTGCAGGCGCCGGTGGACGTGCTGATGAAACGCATCAACAAGCGAGGTATCGCCTATGAACGCACCATGGAACCGGCTTACCTGCATGCGCTGTGCGAGACCTATACACGGTTTTTCCATTTCTACGACGAGGCGCCCTTGCTGATCGTGAACGCGGCGGATATCAACCTGGTGGAAAACCAGTCTGACTACGCGATGCTGCTGGAACAGATGGCGCAGGCCAAATGCGGGCGTCACTATTTCAACCCGGTGCCACAGGGACTGCTGGGCGGGGATCGCCGGCATGGCTAAACTCGCACCGGTCACCACCGAAACCCTGCGGCGCATGAAAACCGACGGCGAGAAAATTGCCGTGGTTACCAGCTACGACGCCAGCTTTACCTGCCTGCTGGAAGATGCCGGTGTTGAGGTGTTGCTGGTGGGGGATTCACTGGGCATGGTGGTGCAGGGCCACGAGTCGACCCTGCCGGTCACCGTTGACGACATGATCTACCACAGCCGCTGTGTCGCCCGCGCGGCGAAGCGCGCGCTGCGTGTGGTTGATATGCCGTTTATGAGCTGTGCCAGCGTGGCGCAGTCGCTGGACAACGCCGCACGCCTGCTGCGTGAAGGCAGGGCACAGATGGTCAAGCTGGAAGGTGGCGAGTTGATGTACGACAGCGTGGCGGCGCTGACGCAACACGGTATCCCGGTTTGCGGTCACCTGGGGCTGACGCCGCAGTCGGTCCATCAGCTCGGCGGTTACCGCGTACAGGGACGTGAAGAGCAGGCGGCTACGCGCCTGCTCGATGAAGCGATCGGACTGGAACAGGCCGGCGCCTCGATGCTGGTGCTGGAATGCGTGCCGTCGGCGCTGGCGAAACAGGTCAGCGAACGCCTGGGTATCCCGGTGATCGGCATCGGCGCCGGCGTGGACTGTGACGGCCAGGTGCTGGTGCTGTACGACCTGCTGGGCATCACCCCCGGCAAGCGACCAAAGTTCTCGCAGAATTTCCTCGACGGCGCACGCGATATCCCCGCGGCGCTGGAGGCTTACGTGGCGGCCGTCAAGGCAAAGCAGTTCCCCGCAGCGGAACACACCCTGGCCTGATCATGGAAACCACCACGTCGGTTGAAGCCCTCCGGGCGCAGGTCAGCGACTGGCGGCGCCAGGGCGAGCGCATCGCCTTTGTCCCGACCATGGGCAACCTGCACGCAGGCCACCTGCAACTGGTGCGTGAAGCGCGTGCCATGGCGCCGCGCGTGGTAGCCAGTATCTTCGTCAATCCTTTGCAGTTCGGTCCCAACGAGGACCTGGACAACTACCCGCGTACCCTGGAGGCCGACCGGCAAAAGCTGGTCGCCAAAGGTGTCGACCTGTTATTTGCCCCGGCCGTGGAGACCATGTACCCGCGAGGCGCGCAGCGCAGTACCCGGGTCGAGGTGCCGGACGTGGGGCAGGGCCTGTGCGATGATTTCCGGCCCGGACATTTCACCGGGGTGGCGACCGTGGTGGCGAGACTGTTCAACCTGGTGCAGCCGGACGTGGCACTGTTCGGGGAAAAGGACTACCAGCAACTGGCGGTGATCCGGCGCATGGTCGACGACCTGGGCTGGCCCATCGACATCCGCGGGGTGGCGACCGTGCGCGAGGCCGATGGCTTGGCGATGAGTTCGCGCAACCAGTACCTGGGCGAGGAAGAACGGCGCATTGCCCCGCTGTTATACCAGACCTTGCGCTGGCTGGTCAGCGAGGTGAAGGCGCAAAAAACCGACTACCGGGCGCTGGAACGCGCTGCCATGGCACGCCTGGCGGAGGCGGGATTCACGCCGGACTATGTGGAAATTCGTCATGCCGACAGCCTGCAGCCGGTCAGCATGGGCGAACTGAACTGCGTGGTACTGGCGGCCGCGCGGCTGGGCGCGGCGCGGCTGATCGACAACCTGCGGGTCGAATAAGGCCCCGGACGGTTTGCAGGCCCCTGAAGATCTTGGAATAATACGCCCCTGCTCAATTCAGGAAAGTCGCCGGATGCAGATCAAACTGCTGAAATCAAAATTGCACCATGCCCACGTCACCCATGCTGAACTGGAGTACGAAGGGTCGTGCGCGATCGACAGCCAGCTGCTCAAGGCGGCGGGTATCCACGAGTACGAACAGATCCACCTCTACAACCTCGCCAACGGCAACCGCTTTACCACCTATGCCATTCGCGCCGAGGCGGGTTCCGGTATCATTTCCATTAACGGCGCCGCCGCCCACAAGGCCGACCCGGGTGACCGCATCATTATCTGCACCTATGGGGTTTTCGACGAGCAGGAGGCCGAAGGCTACCAGCCAAAGCTGGTGTACCTGGATGCAGACAACCGCATTGTCCGGCAGGGCAACGCCATTCCGGTACAGGTGGCCTGACCGTTACAGCGCCGGTGTCTTGATCCGGAAGGCGGGTGACACTTCCACCGGTAAACGATCCTTGTCCGTGATCCACAGCAGAATGTCATAGTAACTGTGGATGTTCTCCACGTAGCGAACCGGCTCGCGCCCGCGCGCATAGCCATAACGGGTTTTCTTGTACCACTTCTTCTGGCTCAGCCGTGGCAGGTATTTTTTCACCACCGTCCACTTGTCCGGGTTGGCGCCTTCCTTCTGCGCCAGGATACGGGCGTCTTCCAGGTGCCCCCACCCGACGTTATAGGCCGCCAGCGCCAGCCAGGTGCGGTCCGGTTCCTTGATACGTTTCGGCAGCTTGCGTTTGATGCGCGCCAGGTAGCGTGCACCGCCTTCGATACTGGCCTGCGCGTCGTGCCGGCTCTTGTTGATGCCCAGGTGTTGCA
>JALWRY010000285.1 GCA_027080445.1 Thiohalobacter sp.
CCACAACCCTGACACCGGCATCGACGAAAGGCGGCTGATCGCCTGCGATGCCGAAGGCCGGCTGCTCGGCGCCCAGGCTCCGGGATCATCGGCGAGCGGCATGCGTGCCGATGTTTTTGCTGTCGGGGCGCTGGAACGCGGCGAGAGTGTTACCACCGATCCGATCGACCTCGGTGAATCGCACGGATACACGCTGCTGATCGCCCGCAAACTGGGCACCGCCTCGCGCAACGAAGCGATGGAGATCCAGACCTCAGTGGACGGCACCCGCTGGCTACCGGGCGCCGGATTCTATCTCGATGCCAATGTCGCCTGGTATCAACCGGACAGCGGCAGCGATTACTTCACCGTACAGGGACGGCCGGTAGGCCGCTTCGCCCGAGTCGTGTTCCAGAACGGCAACCGACCACAGACCGATCTGGTGCTCGAACTGGCCGCACTGGCAGGCGCCTGATATGGCCTGGACCCAAGCCGATCGCGAGGCCCTGGAGCGGGCGCTGGCCAAGGGCGAGCGACGCGTGACCTTTGGCGACAAGACAGTGGAGTACCGTTCGGTGGAGGAGCTTCGTGAGGCACTGCGCGAGATCGACGCGCAACTCGCACGCAATCAGGGACGCCCCCCGGTTCGCCAGATCCGCGTCACCACCGACAAGGGCCTTTGAGGCGTGGGGGTGATCGATTTCTTTCGCGCCCGCTTCGGCAGGGCGAAGCCCACCTATGACGCGGCAGGACACGGCCGGCGAACACTCGCCTGGTGGGTAGGAAATCCCGGTCCCGCAGACGCGCTTGCCGATACGCTCGATCAGCTGCGGGCCAAAAGCCGCGACCAGGTGCGCCGTAACGCCTGGGCGGCGGCGGGCCTCGAGGCGTTTGTCGCCAACGCCGTCGGCACTGGTATCAAACCGCAGAGCCTGATCGACGACGCCGAACTTCGCAAACAGATCCAGGCGCTGTGGTGGGAGTGGTCGGATGAGGCTGACAGCGTGGGGCTCACCGACTTCTACGGCCTGCAGGCGCTTGCCTGCCGGGCGATGTTGGAGGGCGGCGAGTGTTTCATCCGAATGCGCCCGCGCCAGCCGGAGGACGGCATGAGCGTGCCGCTGCAGTTGCAGCTGCTGGAGTCGGAGCATGTACCGACCACGCTCAACACCTTGGCCGACAACGGCAACACCATTCGTGCCGGCATCGAGTTCGATCGACTCGGCCGCCGCGTCGCCTACCACATGACCCGGGTGCATCCGAACGATGCCGCCACACAACCCGGCGCCGATCGGCTCACCATTGTACGCGTGGCGGCCGATCAGGTCATCCACCTGTTCCGGCCATTGCGTCCGGGACAGCTCCGCGGAGAGCCCTGGCTGGCCCGTGCCCTGATCAAACTCGATGAGCTGGACCAGTACGACGACGCCGAGCTGGTGCGCAAAAAGACCGCCGCCATGTTCGCCGGCTTCATCACCCGCCAGAGTCCTGAGGACAACCTGATGGGTGAAGGAGAAGGGGATGCGTCGGGGGCAGCGCTTGCCGGCCTGGAACCCGGCACCTTGCAGATCCTGGAACCCGGTGAGGACGTGAAGTTCTCCGATCCGGCTGATCTGGGAAACGCCTATGCCGATTTCATGCGCCAGCAGTTTCGAGCGGTAGCCGCGGCGATGGGCATCACCTACGAAATGCTCACCGGTGACCTCACGCAGGTGAACTACTCGTCGATCCGCGCGGGATTGCTGGAGTTTCGCCGCCGTTGTGAGGCGATCCAGCACGGGGTGATCGTGCACCAGTTCTGTCGCCCGGTGTGGAACGCCTGGATGGATCAGGCGGTGCTTTCAGGAACCCTTGAGCTGCCTGGTTATGCCAATGAACGTCGCCGCTGGCGTGCCGTGAAGTGGATCCCGCAAGGCTGGCAGTGGGTGGATCCGCAGAAGGAGTTCAACGCCATGCTCACCGCCATCCAGTCAGGCCTGATGAGCCGCTCCGAGGCGATCTCAGCCTTCGGCTACGACGCCGAGGACATCGATCGCGAGATCGCTGTGGACAACGCCAGGGCTGACGAGCTGGGACTAATTTTCGACTCTGATCCCCGTCACGGCAAGCGCGGCACGACCGGAGCCCAGTGATCCGTCAGCGTTTCAGGTCGCGGTAGAAGTTCTCGTGGGGGCCGACGGCCTCGAGATAGATCAGGCGCAGCTCGTCTTCACGGGTATAGCCCAGAAGATAGAGCTGGCCTTGGCTGCGGAACTTATAGACCCAGAGGCGGGCTAGATCGCCTTTCTTCTTTTCGCCGACGTCGGGGTTTTCAGAAACAACCTCCACCGCGTCATCGACGGTGGCGACGACGTTGTCGTGGAGTTTCTTGTAGGCGCGGGCGAAGCGGCGTGTCTGCCGCACCTCCCAGCTCATTTGGCTTTACGGCTGCGGGGCACGAAGGGTTCGGCCTCCTCGCGGGGCTCGTTCATGGCCATCAGGCTCTCGGCGATGAAGCTGGCCGGCAGGTCAGGATTGTCCAGGGCGGCGCGGCCGACCTTGGCCCAGAACTCGATCTGCCCCTGGACCGTGCGGAACTCGGCCTTGGCCGCGGTGCGGGCCTGGTCGACTAGGGTGTCATCGATGCGGACGGAAACGCTCATTTCGGATACCTCATTGCATTTACCACAATTGTAGTCAACCAATAGGAGCCGATCAACCATGCACTTGCCGCCGCACTGCGCTACCAGTTGGGCGGTAATGAACATGGTGTTCCCATGTATGCGCCTGTGGTGCTCGATGAGGCCTTTGACAAGGCTGACAACGAGTTCACCGCGTTGGCGATGAATATCTTCAAGAACTTCGGTTTTCAGATGATTGTCGCCACGCCGCTGAAATCGGTCATGACCCTGGAACCGTTTATTGGTGGTGCCTGCTTTATCGATATCAGCGACCGGCGCGTCTCCGGTGTCTTGATGATCGAATATGATTCGGAGCAGCAGCGCCTGAAACTGCCTGCTCATGCACATCAGGAGGTGAGCTCTCCCCTTGACCCACAAATTGCCCCTCAGAGCCCCGAAAATGCTTCAAGACAAGGCGTACCCCGCAGAGAATGGCCGTAGCCCTTTTCAAGGGGTACAACGCTGGATTGAGCCATTTTCGGGGCTCCCTTCGGGCGAGCCGCTGGCCGGCCATCTGCCGCGTTGCGCCCTCTTGAAAGGACTACGGCCATTCCTGCGAGGACGCGCCTTGCATCTGACCGGCCAGCGACTCGCTGAGAGGCGATTTGTGGGTCAAGGGGAGGGCAGATCTTGAAGTTTCCTGATGATGTAAAAAAGGAGTTGAAGCGACGCTTCAAGAACAGGCATCGTGAGTGGCTTGAGGCAAGCGGCGAACCGGAGCAGTTGGAAGACAGTGCCTGGCCCTTGGAGGTCAATCTGGGCATCCCCACCGAGAACCAGGCGCTGAAGCAGGTTGAAGACGTCCGTGCCTGGGTAGCAGCCTGGCAATCCTGGAATGGTGTGGGATCGCTTTCCTGGAGTGAACGGCGTTGGCGCAAGCTGGGAACACAGCCTGTTCCCGAGAAACTGCTGCTGTCTGGCCCCGGCGAAGTTGCACAATGGATTGGAGAGGCCGATCGATGGGATCGCGCCCAACAGCGATACAGGGATCTTATCGGGCGTTGGCCTCAGCTTTCTGACAAGCTGCCTCGTTACTTTGCCATTCTTGCTGATTACAGTGAGGCGGATTATCGACGCCTTATCGATATGGTCGCCTGGATCGAGAAGAATCCTGCTTCCAACCTTTATCCGAGACAGCTGCCCGTCAGTGGCCTGGACAGCAAGTGGCTTGAAAAACGTAAAGGGCTTCTGGCAAATCTCGTCGATAACGTGCGAGGTAAATCATCAAGCGAGGGTGATTTTTACGGGCGCTGCGGACTCAAGGCACCACCACAACTCATCCGTCTGCGCATTCTGGACGAGAGCCTGAGGCAACGGGTCGGCAGTCTGAACGATATCTCTGCACCCTGGGAACAACTGGCTGAACTCGATCTCCCTGTCAGCAACGTTTTTATTGTCGAGAACCTGCAAACCGGTCTCGCGTTTGATGATCTTCCGGGTTCGGTTGTCATCATGCAGCTAGGTTATGGGGTCGACGTACTGGGTCGTCTGCCCTGGGTCGCCAAGGCCAACTGCGTCTACTGGGGGGATTTGGACACGCATGGTTTTGCGATTCTCAATCGTGCCAGAAGCTATCTCCCTGAACTGAAATCTGTATTGATGGACGAAGCAACCCTCCGAAGTCATCAGGGTTTATGGGTTGAAGAGAAGGATCAGCATGCTGCCGAAACATTGCCCTTGCTGACGGATCCCGAGCAAGCGGTGTATCAGGCCATCAAACGCAATGCCTGGGGGCAGAATGTCCGCCTAGAGCAGGAACGGATCGCCTGGGATGTCGCCTGGAAGACCTTGCAGCAGGCGATTTGACCGATTCCAGATCCTCACTGGCATCTATCTGTTGCAGACCCGCGATTGGGTCGAGTCGGCCAGGTGCTGCTCCTCGTAGGCCAAGATATCTTCCACCCGGTAAACCACACGGCCACCGATTTTCAGGAAGAGGGGCCCCCAGCCAATGGCTCGCCAACGTTCCAGAGTCCGCTCGGAAAGATCCCAGCGGTCAGCGAGTTGTTTCTGATTGATGTGGTTACATGTGAATTTTGGATGATTCATGGTTTCGCTCCGTTGCGTTGTTTTCGCCATGAACGCTTCCTCTCCCTCAGTTATCAAGTCGAATACTCGGTTTGATATGTTTTGACCTGTCAAGGCTTGCACGGACTTCACATGTTGCAC
>JALWRY010000286.1 GCA_027080445.1 Thiohalobacter sp.
GTGTGCAGACGGCGTGCGCCAATGTTTTCGGTGCGTTCATTGATGTCCCAGGCCACCCGGGCAATGCGTTCAATACCGTCGTCGGTGAACTTCAGTGTGAGTCCTTCGGTCTGCATCAGGGCAGCGTACTGTTCGGTCAGCGATGCATCGGGCTCGGTCAGGATGCGTACGAACTCGGCCACGCCCAGCGCCTCGAGTTCCACGCGGATCGGCAGGCGGCCCTGCAGTTCGGGAATCAGGTCGGAGGGTTTGGAAAGATGGAAAGCCCCCGAGGCGATGAACAGGATGTGATCGGTTTTGATCATGCCGTACTTGGTGGATACGGTACTACCCTCGACCAGGGGCAACAGGTCACGCTGTACCCCCTCGCGCGATACGCCCGGGCTGCCGCCCTGTTCGCTGCGCTGGGTCACCTTGTCGAGTTCGTCAAGGAAAACGATACCGTTTTGTTCCACGCTTTCCCGCGCCTGTAACTTGATATCTTCCTCATTGATCATGCGGGCGGCTTCTTCCTCGGTCAGGATCTTGATGGCTTCGGCCACACGCATCTTGCGCGTTTTGGTGCGGCCGCCACCGAGGTTCTGGAACATGCCCTGTAACTGGCTGGTCATTTCCTCCATACCGGGCGGCGCCATGATCTCCACGCCGATGGGCGCAGCGGAAACCTCGATCTCGATTTCCCGCTCATCCAGCTTGCCCTCGCGCAGCATTTTGCGGAACTTCTGTCGTGTATCGCTGCTTTCTTCCTGGGCCGGCTCGGCGTCGAAACCGGTACTGTGCGGCCGGGGCAGCAGCACATCGAGAATGCGTTCCTCGGCGGCATCTTCCGCGCGGTGGCGGACCTTGGCCATTTCCGTTTCACGGGTCATCTTGATCGCCACTTCCATCAGGTCGCGGATGATGGATTCGACATCCCGTCCCACGTAACCGACTTCCGTGAACTTGGTGGCTTCGACCTTGATAAAAGGCGCATCCGCCAGTCGCGCCAGTCGCCGTGCAATTTCGGTTTTGCCGACCCCGGTGGGGCCGATCATCAGGATATTCTTGGGTGTGATCTCGCTGCGCAGTGGTTCCTCGACCTGCTGGCGGCGCCAGCGGTTACGCAGGGCAATAGCAACGGCGCGCTTGGCATCGTCCTGGCCGATGATGTGTTTGTCCAGCTCCTGGACGATTTCGCGAGGGGTCATTTCAGACATGGTTTCACTCTGTGCGGTTAGCGCGAGATGTGACTCAGCATTCGAGTTCTTCGAGCGTGAGATTGTGATTGGTGTAGACACAGATGCCTGCGGCAATATTCAGCCCTTTTTCGACAATACTGCGGGCATCCAGTTCGGTGGTTTCCAGCATGGCGCGTGCAGCAGCCTGTGCAAACGGTCCGCCTGAGCCGATGGCCATCAGGCTGTCTTCCGGTTCGATGACATCGCCATTGCCGGTAATGATCAGCGAGGACTCCTTGTCCGCCACCACCAGCAGCGCCTCGAGCCGGCGCAGCATGCGATCGGTGCGCCAGTCCTTGGCCAGTTCAACGGCCGAACGCACCAGATGGCCCTGGTGCTTTTCCAGCTTGGCCTCGAAGCGTTCGAACAGGGTGAAAGCGTCGGCGGTGCCACCGGCAAAGCCGGCCAGTACCTTGTCGTGGTAGAGGGTGCGTACCTTGCGCGCATTGCCCTTCATGACGGTGTTGCCCATGGACACCTGTCCGTCGCCGCCGACGACTACCCGGCCGTTGCGGCGCACAGACAGAATCGTTGTTCCCCGGTACTGTTCCACGCAGTGTTCCTGAATTATCCAAATGGACCGGGAATTGTACACCAGACCACCCGCGTGTTCAGGCTAAAACCCGACAAAGACAAAGGGGACCGGGCAAAGGGGACAGATTTATTTAAGGGGAGACAGATTTAAATCTGTCTCCCCTTAAATAAATCTGTCCCCTTTGCCCTTGTCCGCTTATTTCTTGCGCGCGCGCGGGTGTGCGGTGTCGTAGACCTGCGCGAGGTGCTGGAAATCGAGGTGCGTATAGATCTGCGTGGTGCCCAGGTTGGCGTGGCCGAGCAGCTCCTGCACCGCGCGCAGGTCCCCGCTGGATTCGAGTACATGGGTGGCGCAGGAGTGGCGCAGGGCATGCGGGTGCAGGTGACCTTCGAGACCCTGTTTCAGCGCCCAGCGTTTGAAGCGTTGCTGCACACTGCGCGGGCTCACACGGGTACCGTTGCGGCTGATAAACAGGGCGGTTTCGTTTTCACTGGCGTGCAGGTCGCGTAGCGGCAACCAGCTGGCGATAGCGTCTCGCGCCTTGCTGCCGACCGGCACGATGCGTGTTTTACGACCTTTGCCGAGCACCCGTGCCTCACCTTCGCGCAGATCCAGGTCACGGGTGTCGAGACTGACAAGTTCGGCAAGACGCAGCCCGCCCGAGTACATCAGTTCCATCATGGTCAGGTCACGCTGTTCCAGCCAGTTTCCCGGCTTGCCTTCGAGCAGCCGTTGCAGGCGGTCGACATCGAGACTGTGGGGGAGTTTGTGTGGAGATTTTGGCGCGCGAATATCGTGCGCCGGGTTGTGTTCCAGTACCTTGTGCTGAACCAGGTACTGGCAAAATCCACGCAGCGCCGACAGCCGGCGTTGAATACTGTGCCCGCCCAGGCCCTTGCGGTGACATTCGGCGCTCCAGTTACGCACCCCCTGGCTGTCCAGGTCACGCCAGTGACCGATGTGCCGGGTTTCGCACCAGGCCACGATCGCGTCGAGGTCGCGCCGGTAATTGCTCAGGGTGTGCGGTGACAGTTGGCGCTGTTCGCGCAGATGCATCCGGTAGCGTGCGAGCCAGTCGAGCGCGTCGGCGTGCACAGCGTATCAGCCAAGACCTTTCTGCTTCAGCAGGGCCAGCAACAGCTCACCGAGATGGCTGAGAAACAGGGTTCCCATACCGTCGCTGAAACGTTTCAGTTCACGGCTGCCGATGGCAAGCAGCCCGGCCTCCGCCTGGTGGCCGAGCGGAATAACGACGGCAGATTCGATCGCCGGCGCCTGTCCCTGAAACAGGAACCCGGCCTGGTCTTCACGCAGTCGGCCACAGAGGGGTTTGCTTTGGGTGAAAACAGGATCGAACAGCGCTTTCAGCGCATCGTCGATCTCCAGCCTTGATACCCCCTTTTCATGTTGCAAGGTGTCGTCGACACGGGTGAGAAACAGGCTGACAGCATCGGCATTGAACTCGTTGCGCAGCCTGTGTTCAAGGGTATCGATCATCGCGGGTGCAGATTCTGTGGCGAGCAGATCGAGGGTCATACGGTGTACGCGGTCACTGAGGCGGTCATTGTCCTGTGCCACGTCGACCAGTTCCAGCAGCTGTGCTTTCAGTCCTTCATTCTGTTCACGAAGCACCTGGATCTGGCGTTCGATCAACGAAATGGCTGTGCCGCTGGCGTGTGACAGGCGCAGGCCGGCGACCAGTTCGGCCTGGTTGTCAAAGAATTCGGGGTGGTTCGCCAGGTAGCCGGCGACCTGTTCGGCATCAGGTTCCTGTACAGAGGCAGATTTTGCGTTGGCCCGGGATGTCATAATGTTATTGTGCCCTCGAAGACAAAAGTGGCCGGGCCCGTCATCAGCACCGGCTGGTTTTCGCCCGCCCAGCTTACCACAAGATTCCCGCCGCGCAGTTCCACATCCACCGTTTCATCCAGTTCATCCCAGAGCCGCCCGACGACCACGGACGCGCAGGCGCCTGTTCCACAGGCCATGGTTTCACCGGCGCCGCGTTCGTAGACACGCAGCCGTATATGGCTGCGATCAACAATTTCCATGAAGCCCACATTGACGCGGTTGGGAAAGCGCGGGTGGGATTCGATCAGTGGACCCAGCTGGTGCACGTGTGCCGAATCGATATGCGGGACCTCCAGTACGGCATGCGGGTTGCCCAGTGAGACAGCGCCGATTTCCAGTGTCTCGCCTTCCACCGACAGTGCATATTGCGACGCACGCACCGGGGATTCAAAAGGAATGTCCGCTGGTTCCAGGACAGGGGTGCCCATGTCCACCGTGACATTTCCATCGTCCTGGACACGCAGTTCAATCCGTCCGGCCCGTGTATGTACCGGGATACGGTCTGCATCGGTGAGACCTTTCTCGCGCACAAAGCGGGCAAAGCAGCGGGCACCGTTGCCGCATTGTTCCACTTCACCGCCATCGGCATTGAAAATCCGGTAGCGAAAGGCGCTGTCCGGCCGGTCGGAGGCTTCGACCAGCAGGATCTGGTCACAACCCACACCATGACGGCGATCGGCGAGAAAGCGGAGCTGGTGGGTGTCGAGGTGTACCGACTGATTAATAGCGTCAATGACGACAAAATCGTTGCCCAGACCGTGCATTTTGCTGAACCGTAGTTCCATTGCCTCAGGGTACGGGTCGGGCGGGGATTTGCAAGTGAAGCGGCGTCAGTCGAAAATTTCCTGCCATGAAGGCTGAACTTCCATCACAGGCGCCGGACGTGCTGAGCGTGCAGGCACTCGGTATAGCGGCCCTGCAGACCCTGCTGGGCGGCTATGGGCTGCGCTGTGAGCGTGTGATGGAAGGTGAAGAGATTCCCGGCAGTTTCTGGGGTGACAGCGAGGCCGGGCTGGTGGGGGAGCGGTTATTGTTGCGTGACGATACGCCGGTGCATTCCGCGCTCCACGAAGCCTGTCATTATATCTGCATGACGCCGGACCGACGCGAGGGCCTGCACACGGATGCGGGCGGGGATTATGACGAAGAGAATGCAGTGTGCTACTTGCAGATTCTGCTCGCTGACCGCTTGTCCGGCGT
>JALWRY010000287.1 GCA_027080445.1 Thiohalobacter sp.
CGGTTGGTGACAAGGCTGCCATGACGCGCGAAGCGCTTGCTGAAAAAGTCGCCACCGTCGTCACTGGTGCGGCAATGACCGATGTCGCCAATGCCGTCGATCAGATCGGCAACCCCCGGCAGGAAACGATTGACCACGCACATACACTCATAGCGGAATTACCCTCGACCATCAGTGGGGCCGCCCGTGAACCGTATGGCGCCCGGGCAGTTATCTACGCCATGGCGCTTGATAAGGGCAAAGACGTTCGCACCCTGCAACTGGAGCAACTACAGGATCACGCTGACCCGGAAGTTCATGCGCTAACACGCAAACTGATGATGGAAGTGGATGGCCTGGATGTCAGGTACCGTTTGCCGATCATCAATATTGCCATCCCGGCGCTCAAACAGTTATCGATTAACCAGTACAAAATATTCAGGGAAAATCTGCGGGCATTGATTGAAATGGACGCCAGGGTCGATCTGCTGGAGTGGTCCTTACAGAAAATCCTGTTCAATCATCTTGAGGCGCATTTCTTTAAGCTGACGCCGGCGAAAGCCCGTTATGCCCGTCTCGGTGCGCTCAAAGACGAAATTATACTGATTCTTTCGGTGATGGCGTATGCCGGCCAACAGGGCCAGGGTGATGCTAAAAATGCCTTCATGGCCGCAGCGGAAAGTCTTGAGCTGGATGGGCTTACACTGCTGCTAAAAGATGACATCAGTCTTCCGGCACTGGATCTTGCCCTGGACAAACTGGCAAAGCTGAAACCTCTGCTGAAACCGCGGCTACTGAAAGCCTGTGTGGCGAGTGTCGCGAATGATCAGAAAGTACTACCCGTAGAAATCGAATTATTGCGTGCGTTTTCGGATGTGCTTGATTGTCCTATGCCACCCGTGATTTTGTAGATGTTTCCGTCCCTGGCCGGTGAGCTTTTTTGCCGCCAACGGTTTGCCCGCTACGAAAAACCGGGGTCAAAAACCCGGGGTCAGAACTCAATTATTGCTAATATTAGGGGAAACTGTGTTCTGACCCCGGTTTTCCGGTTTTCCTAATCCGCCCAAAGTGTATGGATACCCCGTCAGACATCGCGTCGTCCTGGCTGGAACGCATGCTAAACTGCGCGACTTGACAATACGGGACAGGTAAAACTCATGAGCCAGCAGTCTTTTCATCCACCACAACGCACCTTGATGGGGCCAGGGCCGTCTGACGTTGACCCGCGTATTCTTGAGGCCATGTCACGCCCGACGATCGGCCATCTCGATCCGTTATTCGTCGGCCTTATGGATGAAATGAAAGACCTGCTGCGTTACGCCTTCCAGACCGACCATGAGTTGAGTATGCCGGTTTCTGCGCCGGGTTCGGCGGGGATGGAGACCTGTTTTGTCAATCTGGTCGAGCCGGGCGACAAGGTGCTGGTCTGCCAGAACGGCGTGTTCGGCGGACGGATGAAAGAAAACGTCGAGCGCTGTGGCGCCACACCGGTGATGGTGGAAGATGAATGGGGCAAGCCGGTTGATCCGGACAAGGTTGAAGATGCACTGAAAGCGAACCCGGATATTCGGTTAGTCGCTTTTGTCCATGCCGAAACATCAACTGGTGCGATCTCCGATGCAAAAACACTGGCTGAAATTGCTCATCGACATGATTGCCTGATTATTGCGGATTGTGTGACTTCACTGGGCGGCTCACCGTTGAAGGTTTCGGAATGGGAACTGGATGCCGTCTATTCAGGAACGCAGAAGTGTCTGTCCTGCACGCCGGGCCTGTCACCGGTGACGTTCAGTGATGCGGCTATTGAGCGTATCAAAAACCGCAAGACAACGGTGCAAAGCTGGTTCATGGACCTCAACCTGGTGCTCGGTTACTGGGGTAGTGGTGCAAAACGCGCATACCATCACACTGCGCCCATCAACGCGCTGTACGGTTTGCACGAATCCCTGTTGATCCTGAAAGAAGAGGGCATCGAGAATGCCTGGCAGCGGCATCAGCATAATCACGAGGCACTACGTGCCGGTATCGAGGCGATGGGCTTATCCTTCGTGGTGGAGGCGCCATACCGTCTGCCACAATTGAATTCGGTGACGATTCCGGAAGGCGTCGATGAAGCGCTTGTGCGTTCACGTCTGTTGAATGAGTACAGCCTGGAAATCGGCGCGGGTCTGGGGCCGCTGGCGGGCAGGATCTGGCGTATTGGTCTGATGGGTTACGCCAGTAATCAGAAGAATGTATTACTGTGTCTGGGCGCGCTGGATGCGGTGTTGTCGGATATGAAGGCGTCGATCCGTTCCGGGGTGGCGGTGGGGGCGGCCATGGAGGTGTTTGCCGGGTAGTTTTGTGGCTTCGAGGCGAGGCAGGATGCGGTAGCCCCCGTCGGGCTTCGGCGCAGGCATGCGCAAGGCGCCCGCCGCGCGCTACCGCATCCTGCCTCTGTATCGTGCGAGGTTAAAAAAACCCGCCACTCCTGGATGGAGGGCGGGTTTTTTGTTTGGGGCAGTGGTTCCCGTCAGGGATTTATTTGCCCGGGGTAGTGGTCTCAGCTGCCGGTTTGGGCGTGCCCTGGTCGGCTGTATTCGCCGGTGCTGGTGCTGCTGCCGGTTTTACCTCGGGTTCCGTGATCTGGATGGTGGCCTTGCTGCGCAGGCTATTAATGTAGTCCTGTACGCGCTGGTTGCGGGCCAGCATTTCCAGTCTGGATTTAACCTGGTCAAACGCCGGCGGTGTGGATTGACGAACGTCTTCAAGCTCTATGATGTGCCAACCGAACTGGGTCTTGACCGGTTCGTGGGTGTATTTACCTTTTTTCAGCTTTGCCACGGCTTCGCTGAAGGGTTTGACCATGGACTTGGGTGAGAACCAGCCGAGGTCACCACCGCTTTTGCCGGAGGGGCCGGTTGAATTTTTCTTTGCCAGTTCGGCAAAGTCGGCGCCCTTGTCGAGTTTGGCAATCAGCTTCTCGGCAGTTGCCTTGTCCTTGACCAGGATGTGACGCGCTTTGTATTCGTTGCCGGTCTTGATCTTCTCGTTGTACATGGCCTTGAGCGATTCATCGGTGATCGGGTTTTTCTCCAGTTGTTTCTGGAAGGCGGCCGATGCGATGACGGCGCGGCGTTGCTGTGCGATCAGGGCCTGGACTTCAGGTGACTTGTCGACGCCCTGCGCCAGTCCATCCTGACGAACCAGTTCGAGGCTGATAATTTCCTCGAGCATGGCTTTACGGTTCTGGTTGGCCGGGTTGCCTGGCGCACGGCTCTGACGCTGTTCTTGATACTGCGTTAAGGTGTTTTCAGTAATGGGTACGCCGTTGACTGTGGCCAGTACCTTGCTGTTATCGGCAGCTACGGCGGGTGCGTTTGTGCTGGCAGTCTTGTTCTTGTTGTCACCGGCCGGTTGTTGGCAGGCTGTCAACGTGCCGGCAAGTGCCAGCGCAAGTGTCAGATAACGAAGTTTCATGAGTTCTTCCTTGTCTTGGTTGGTTTCAGGTTGTGGTTTCAGTGGGAGTTGATGCCTTGATGCTGAGGGCATGAATTTCACTGTGCATGATGTCATCCAGTGCATCGTAGACGAGGCGGTGGCGCTGTATCAGCGACTTGCCGGCAAAGGCGTCTGCCACAATTTCCACATCAAAGTGGCCGGCGCCACCGGCGCTGGCATGGCCGACATGCTTGTGGCTTTCATCCTCGATGTGCAGGTGTTGTGGAGAGAATGTTTTTTCCAGTCGTTCACGGATCATGTTAACGCGTTCAGCGGTCATTCAGGGCAGTACCTTTTTGAAAGGTTTGACGGTGATGTTTTCGTAGACACCGGCACTGACATACGGGTCGCTATCGGCCCATTGCCGGGCATCTTCAAGCGAATCGAACTCGGCGACTACCAGGCTGCCGGTAAATCCCGCTTCCCCCGGCTCTTCACTGTCGATGGCCGGGTGGGGCCCGGCGAGAATCAGCCGGCCTGCATTTTTCAGGGCTTGCAGGCGTTCTACGTGCGCCGGGCGCACGGCAAGACGTTTATCCAGCGATGCCGACTTGTCCTGGCTTATCAAGGCGTACAACATCAGGACTCTTCCGTTGGGGGCTCTTCAATCATGTAGCGTCCCAGGTAGAAGCCCTGTCCGATCACAAAGGCGATGGTAATACCCAGCATGCCGAACAGCTTGAAGTTCACCCAGGTCTCTTCGGAGTAGGTATAGGCAACGAACAGGTTCAGCAGCCCGATGCTGACGAAGAAGGTGATCCACATCCAGCTCAGGCGTATCCATATCGGGTGTGGCGCCTGGATGGCATGGCTCATCATGCGCTCGACAACCGGTTTCTCACCGATCCAGTGGCTGCCGAGGAAGACCGCAGCAAACAGCCAGTTGACGACACTGGGCTTCCACTTGATAAATACCGGGTCGCGCAACAGCAGCGTCAGGCCGCCGAAGAACAGCAGCAGGCCAAAGGTGATCAGGTGCATCTTCTCGAAGCGGCGGTGGCGAATCCAGAACGCCAGCGTCTGCAGGGCGGCGGCGGCAATGGCGACCGCGGTGGCGGTGTAGATGCCATCCAGCTTGTAGGCGATAAAAAACAGCAGGATGGGGAAAAAATCGTACAGAAGTTTCATAATTTTTTAATGCAACGAATGGTCGATGCTCCATTTTCGATAATAACGGTCCATAACCTCGCGGACATGGGGTGGATAGTTTAGCAAGTCCATCTGTTCCATGCCTTCGGAAAAGAAGCGTTGGGCTTCTTCCGGCAAGGTGGTTACCAGTGACTGGAAGGCCGAATCCATGACATCAGGCTGGTGGCTACGGG
>JALWRY010000288.1 GCA_027080445.1 Thiohalobacter sp.
AATGCGTACTGCCTGGTCGAACAGCGGGTCGCTTTCCGCGTCGTCACTGCTTTCCATGCCGCCACTACCCGGCAGGAAGTCGGTCGTGGTCTGTACGATATTGTCGATATAGTCCGGCTTGCCGATGCGTTTCAGGTGGGCGACTACCCGGTGCACTTCGGCATCGTCCACGAAAGCCCCGTGTACGCGCGTCGGGATCGCCGTCCCGGGTGGCAAATAGAGCATATCGCCGTGTCCGAGCAACTGTTCCGCGCCGGGCTGGTCCAGGATAGTGCGCGAATCGATTTTTGACGAGACCTGGAAGGCAATACGAGTCGGGATATTGGCCTTGATCAGGCCGGTAATCACATCCACCGAGGGTCGCTGGGTGGCAAGAATCAGGTTCACACCGGCTGCGCGGGCCTTTTGCGCCAGCCGCGCGATCAGTTCTTCCACTTTCTTGCCGACCACCATCATCATGTCGGCAAGCTCGTCGATGATAATGACGATAAACGGCAGGGGTTCGAGTGTGGGTGCTTGCGGGTTTTCCTCCAGTACTTCTTCCGGATTGAACAGGGGGTCCGGGATCGGCTCACCCTTGTCGATCGCTTCCTGGACTTTCTTGTTGTAACCGCCGACATTGCGCACACCCAGTGCGGCCATCAGCTTGTAGCGCCGTTCCATTTCACCGACACACCAGCGCAGCGCATTGGCCGCTTCCTTCATGTCGGTCACGACCGGCGTCAGCAGGTGCGGTATGCCTTCATAGACAGACAACTCCAGCATTTTCGGGTCGATCATGATGAGTCGCACATCTTTCGGCAAGGCCTTGTACAGCAGGCTCAGGATCATGGCGTTAATCGCCACCGACTTGCCCGAACCGGTGGTACCCGCCACCAGTAGATGCGGCATACGCGCCAGGTCCGCCACGACCGGTTTCCCGCCGATGTCCTTACCCAGCGCCAGCGTCAACGACGAACTGGCATTGTCGTATTCGGTGGAGGAAAGGATTTCACTCAATGCCACGATTTCGCGGCTTTCATTAGGAATCTCCAGCCCGATGACGGATTTACCCGGGATGACATCGACAACGCGTACACTGATGGCCGACAGGCCGCGGGCAATATCCTTGGCGAGATTGGTGATCTGGCTGACCTTCACACCCGAGCCGGGTTGCAACTCGAAACGCGTAATAACCGGGCCGGGTTGCACGGCCACGACCTCGACTTCAATACCGAAGTCGGCGAGCTTCATCTCCACCAGTTTGGACAGGGCTTCGAGTGCAGATTCCGAATACCCGTCGATATTCTCCCGCGCATCGTCCAGCAGCGATAAGGGCGGCAGTTCGGTGTTGGGTGGTGCATCGAACAGTTTGACCTGGCGCTCGCGTTCGACCCGCTCGCTGGGTTCGACCTTTTTGATCACCGGTTCGATACGCGGCGCCTTGCGTTTGGCGATTTTCTGTTTCTTGCGCCGGGTTTCCGAGGGTTCCTCGCGCTGCTGCCGGGCGCGCCGCATTTCGAGTCGCGCCCTGAATTGCGTAAACTGCACCATCAACCAGGCAATGAAGGTCAGGGTCAGGTGACCGGTCCAGTCCATCAGGCTGAGCCACGACAGGCCGGTAAACAGGGTGATGCCTGTCAGGAACAAGGCCAGCAGGAACAGTGTCGCGCCAAGGAAACTGAACAGTGATTCAAGACCATGGCCGACCAGGTTGCCGAACACCCCGCCGGCATCCAGTGGCAAACTGCCGGGCGCCGCGTAAAAGTGCAGTGTCGCCAGTCCGCAGCCGGACGCTACCGTCAGCAGGAATCCTGCCCAGCGAATACTCAGCACATGAACGTCTATCCCCCCGGTCGGCGTACGGCCGCGGTAGACCAGCCAGCCACTGAAACCCACCATCAGCGGGAACAGGTAGGCCATTACCCCGAACAGGTACAGGAAGATATCCGCAAACCAGGCGCCGACCACCCCGCCGAAGTTATGCACCACATGCCCCGGTCCCCGGTGTGACCAGCCGGGATCGTCGGGGTAATAGGTCACCAGCGAGAGGAAAAAATACACGGCCAGCGCGGAGAGGATAAACAGCATGCCCTCGCGCAGCCCCTTGCTGACCTGGGGATTGATTTTTGGCGTTTCCGCCTTTTTACGACGCGCTTGGGCCAAGGTAAGAAGTTTCGCTAAGTTTTGTATTTAAGATATTAAAAGATAGAGTGATTTTACTTCGATTCAATCGCCGATAGCAAGGCAGGATGGCAGATTTCACCCGCCCTGACATTGACCCCCCGTCGCAGTGGCGCCGGCAACGTGTCCAGCTCACCACTCGCCAAGGATAACAGGTATGGCGAGAGTGCGGCGGAAAGCGCCTGTGAAGCGGTTCGCGGCACGGCGCCGGGCAGGTTGGTCACCGCGAGGTGTACGACATCATCCACGCGGTAGCTTGGCGTGCGGTAATCGGTGGGACGCGTGGTTTCGATGCAGCCACCCTGGTCCACGGAAATATCCACAATGACGCTACCGGCCGACATGCGCGATACCTGGCCGGCTGAAACGACGTGCGGCGCCCGCGCGCCGGGAATCAGCACAGCGCCAACCACCATGTCAGCCGCCAGCACAGCGGCCTCGATCCTGTCCGGCCAGGCATAGAGCGCCGTGATGTTGTGGCCGATTTCACGCATCACATCCAGCCGTTCGCGCTTGCGATCAAACACGGTCACCTGCGCGCCCAGCGCCGATGCCACGCAAACGGCGGCGCTCCCGGCAACCCCGGCGCCAATTACCACCACATGCCCCCGCTCCGCGCCCGAGGCGCCTCCCAGCAACAGGCCCTTGCCGCCGGACGGCGCGTGCAGCAAACCGGCGCCGAGTTGTATGGCCAGGCGGCCGGCAATATCGCTCATGGGCGCCAGCAGGGGCAGAAAACCGGCCTCGTCCTGCACGGTTTCAAAGGCAATGGCCGTCAGACCAATCGCCTGTAGCCGCTGTGTCAATGCCGGATCAGCCGCCAGGTGAAGATAACTGAACAGGATGTGGTCGTTGCGCAGGTGGTCGAGGTCCCCCTCGATCGGTTCCTTGACCTTCACCACCAGCCGCGCCGCCTTGTACAGCTCGGCGGCCGACTCGCAAAGGGTGACACCGGCAGCAAGGTACTGTGCATCCGGGTAACCCGATAACTGCCCCGCTCCACGCTCCACAAACACCGTGTGGCCTGCCGCCACCAGTTCCGAACAGGCATCCGGGACCAGCCCGACACGTCCTTCCAGCGGCTTGATTTCACGGGGAATCCCGATATGCATTGCTTCTCCTTTACCCTGTCCGGGGCATTCCGTACCATACGCGCCTGATCAGGCCGCCACGTACAGGGTATTTTTTCCCGGCAGCCTGGAATAAACGCGTCCTCGTTGTTCGGAGTGATTATACATGAGCGAAACCAGACACTGCCGCCTTCTGATACTCGGCTCCGGCCCGGCCGGTTACACCGCCGCGATTTACGCCGCGCGCGCCAACCTGAACCCGGTCCTGGTGACCGGACTGGAACAGGGCGGCCAGCTGATGACCACCACGGACGTTGAAAACTGGCCAGGCGGTGCGGAAGGCCTGCAGGGTCCCGCATTGATGGAAGAAATGCGTGAACACGCGGCGCGCTTTAAAACCGATATCGTTTTCGATCACATCAACCAGGTTGACCTGAAGCAGAAACCCATGATCTTGAAGGGCGATGCGGCAACCTATACCTGTGATGCACTGATTATCTGTACCGGCGCCTCCGCCCAATACCTCGGCCTGCCGTCGGAGGAAGCTTTCAAGGGACGCGGCGTATCCGCCTGCGCCACCTGCGACGGGTTCTTCTACCGCGAAAAACCGGTGGCGGTGATCGGCGGTGGCAATACCGCGGTTGAAGAAGCGCTGTACCTGTCCAATATTGCTTCACACGTCACACTGGTACACCGTCGGGACGCGCTGCGTTCCGAAAAGATCCTGCAGGATCGCCTGTTCGCCCGTGAAAAGGAAGGCAAGGTAACCATCGAATGGGATCACGTGCTGGATGAAGTGCTGGGTGACGACAGTGGTGTTACCGGGATGCGCATCAGGAACGTCAAGGATGACAGCACGAAGGATATTACTCTGGACGGCGTATTTGTCGCGATCGGTCACAAGCCCAATACCGACCTTTTTGCCGGGCAACTGGAAATGCACCAGGGCGGTTATCTGGCAGTCAAAAGCGGCCTGGATGGCAATGCAACCGCCTGTAGTATCGAAGGGGTTTTTGCGGCGGGAGATGTTGCCGACCATGTCTATCGCCAGGCGGTGACGTCGGCCGGTTCCGGTTGTATGGCGGCGCTTGATGCCGAACGCTACCTGGACGAACTCGACGCCTGAAAAGTCCGTTACAATGCCAGTATGAAACTGGCCATACTCAACGGTATCGATGACATTACGGCCGACCAGTGGAACGCCGTATCCGGCACGGGCAACCCTTTCCTCCGCCATGAATTCCTGGCAGCACTGGAGCGCAACGACTGTGTCGGGGAACAACACGGCTGGATTCCACACCACCTGGCCGCCTTCGACGATAAAGGCAGCCTGGTCGGCGCTGTACCGATGTACCTCAAGGACAATTCCTACGGCGAGTTTGTGTTCGACGGTTCCTGGGCCGAGGCTTACCAGCGCGCCGGCCTGTCCTACTACCCGAAATCCGTTGTTGCCATTCCCTATACGCCGACACCCGGCCCGCGCATTCTGGTTCATCCCGGGGCTTGCCGTAAAACCGTATCCACGCAACTGGTTGAACTGGCGCGCAGCTGGTCACAGCATGAATCATTGTCCTCGTTACACTGGCTGTTTACCGACGAGACGGATACCGGTCTGCTTGCCGGACAGGGTTTCCTGTTGCGGCTCGGTTGCCAGTTCCACTGGGAAAACAGGGGCTACCGCGATTTCGATGATTACCTTTCGACCTTCAATGCCCGTAAACGCAAGAAGGTGCGTCGCGAAAGACGCTATGTGCAGGAACAGGACATTCAGATCATCACCGTGCACGGCCACGAAGCCACAGAACGGCAACTGCATACCATGTACGAGTTTTATCGCATCACCTTTGAAAAGAAATGGGGTTATCCGACACTGACGCCGGCATTTTTTCACGAGATCGCACAAACTATGGGCGATCAACTGGTATTTTTTATTGCGGAACAACACCGGAAAACGGTGGCCGGCGCCATCTGCTTCCGTGGCGATGACACCCTGTATGGCAGGCACTGGGGTTGCTATGAGGATTACCATAGCCTGCATTTTGAAACCTGCTACTACCAGGGTATCGAGTACTGCATCCGGCATGGACTCGGGCTGTTCCAGCCCGGCGCCCAGGGTGAACACAAAATCAGCCGGGGGTTTTTGCCCACCCCGACCTGGTCAGCACACTGGATTGCCAACACGGAATTCCGTGAACTGATTGCCCGTTTCCTCGACCATGAAACACAGGCCATGCGTGAGTACATGACAGAGCTGGGGCGGCGCTCGCCGTTCCGGGAGGACACGGCGGCATGAGCCAACAGGGACCTTTCTGGCTGCCGACCGGTAACAGCGGGACTGATTTTCCCGATGCCAGTCTTGCCCTGACCGAACCCGACGGTCTGCTCGCCGCCGGCGGCGATCTGTCGCCGCAACGGCTTTTGAACGCCTACCGTAACGGTATCTTCCCCTGGTACAGCGACGGGCAGCCGATACTCTGGTGGTCCCCGGACCCGCGCATGGTGTTGTACACGGACAGGCCGAAAATATCGCGCAGTCTGCGCAAGGTGTTGCGGCAACAGCGTTTCGAGCTCAGCTATGACCGTGCTTTCGAGCAGGTAATCAGGGCCTGCGCCGAACCGCGCCGGGAAGAGGCCGGCACCTGGATTACCGAGGCAATGAAGCAGGCTTATACCGACCTGTACCGCCTGGGTTATGCGCACTCTGTCGAATGCTGGCAGAATGACGCGCTGGTCGGTGGACTGTATGGTGTATCGATCGGCCGGGTATTTTTCGGTGAGTCCATGTTCAGCCGGGTAACGGATGCCTCGAAAGTGGCATTCGTCACGCTGGCCCGTCAACTGGTGCAGTGGCACTTTGCCCTGGTCGATTGCCAGGTGTATTCACCGCACCTGGCCAGCCTCGGTGCATGCAATATCCCCCGCGCAGAATTTTTGCACTTACTCGATGCACTGTGCCGGCAGGCGCCGGCAGATGAAGCCTGGCAAACGGCCGGGGAATTCGACACTCGGAACGGGTGACACAGGTATGAGCCGCGACGAACAACAGCTGCGTTTCTATGCTACGGCGCCACGACCCTGCACCTACCTGCCGGATCGCAGCGCCGTCTCGGTGTTCGCAGACCCCGAAGCCACGCTGTCCAGTGAAATCTACCAGCAACTGGCCCCGCTGGGATTTCGCCGTAGCGGCAGCGACTTGTACCTGCCGGCCTGTGCAGCCTGCCGCCAGTGCATTCCCGTCCGCGTAGCGGTGCAGGCTTTCCGCCGCAGTCGCAGCCAGCAACGCGTCTGGCGGCGCAACCGGGATGTCAGCTGCACGCCGCTCGATGCCGTGTACCGGCAGGATCACTTCGAACTCTACAGTCGTTACCTGTCACACCGGCATGCCGGCGGTGGCATGGAAAACCCGACACCGGAGGACTACCTCAATTTTCTCGCCGGTGGCTGGAGTGACACACGTTTTCTGGAGTTTCGAACCGGTGACGTCTTGCTGGGTGTTGCAGTCACCGACTGCCTGACGGATGCCCTGTCAGCGGTTTATACCTTTTTCGACCCGGATTTCGAGGCGCGCAGCCCCGGCACGCTGGCGGTCCTGACGCAGATTGAGATGGCCCGGCAATCGGGGCTGGACTGGCTGTACCTTGGCTACTGGATACCCGGCAGCCGGAAAATGGCCTACAAAAACCGCTTCAGGCCGCTGCAGGTATTCCGTAGCGGCCACTGGCGGAAATTTGATCCGAGCCTGGATTACACCGCTACAACGGGATAAATACGCACGCAGGCGCGGAATTCGGTTATACTTCGCGGCTGGTTCAGTCAGCGTACGAGTGAGTAAAGGTGGCAAAAGAAGATCATATTGAAATGGAAGGTACGGTCATCGAGACCCTGCCCAATACCATGTTCCGGGTCGAGCTCGAAAACGGGCACGTCGTAACTGCACATATTTCCGGCAAAATGCGCAAGCATTACATCCGCATTCTGACCGGCGACAAGGTCACCGTTCAGCTGACGCCCTACGATTTAACCAAGGGTCGAATCACCTACCGGGCACGCTAGGTCCGTTCGGCAAGCCGGCTTCCCGCCGGCTGTCACGCTTTTTCTTCTTCCCTGATATCGTGAATCAGCTTGCCATCCTCGGCGCGGACTACCAGTTGCCCGCCGTTGGCCAGCCGACCGAACAACAGCTCTTCCGCCAGCGGCTTCTTGACGTGTTCCTGGATAATACGCGCCATCGGACGCGCGCCCATCTTCGGATCGAAACCGTGCTCGGCCAGCCACTCCCGGGCGGAATCCTCGAACTCGATGGTGACGCCCTTGTCCTGTAACTGCGCTTCCAGCTCATAGATAAACTTGTCCACGACACGCGTAATGACGGCCGGGTCGAGTGAACGGAACTGGATGATGGCGTCCAGGCGGTTGCGGAATTCCGGGCTGAACAGCTTCTTGATCGCTTCCATGCCATCGGTGGAATGATCCTGGTGCGTGAAGCCGATGGATGGCCGACTCATTTCCGATGCGCCGGCGTTGGTCGTCATCACGATTACGACATTGCGGAAATCCGCCTTGCGGCCATTGTTGTCCGTCAGGGTGCCGTGGTCCATGACCTGTAGCAGCAGGTTGAAGACATCCGGATGCGCCTTCTCGACCTCGTCGAGCAGCAGCACGGCGTGCGGGTGTTTGTTGACGGCCTCGGTGAGCAAGCCACCCTGGTCGAAACCGACATAACCCGGGGGCGCACCGATGAGGCGTGATACCGTGTGCCGCTCCATGTATTCGGACATATCGAAGCGGATCAGCTCGATGCCGAGGATCAGCGACAACTGGCGCGTAACCTCGGTCTTGCCCACACCGGTCGGCCCGGCGAACAGGAAAGAACCGATCGGCCGGTCTTCGTTGCCCAGCCCGGAACGCGACATCTTGATCGCACCCGCCAGCGTTTCAATCGCCTGGTCCTGACCATACACGACCATCTTGAGGTCACGCTCCAGCGTGCGCAGGGAATCCTTGTCCGAAGCCGACACGGTCTTCGGTGGAATGCGGGCGATCTTTGACACAATGGCTTCGATATCATTCACGCCAATGGTCTTTTTGCGCCGCGACGGCGCCAGCAACTGCTGGCTGGCGCCGGCTTCATCGATGACATCGATGGCCTTGTCCGGCAGGAAGCGGTCATTGATGTAGCGGGATGACAGTTCGACGGCGCAACGCAGCGCCTTCAGGGAATACTTGACGTCGTGGTGCTCTTCAAAGCGCGATTTCAGGCCTTTGAGAATACTGACCGCCTCGTCAATGGTCGGCTCAGGCACGTCAATTTTCTGGAAACGCCGTGCCAGTGCGCGGTCCTTTTCAAAGATACCGCGATACTCCTGATAGGTGGTCGAACCAATGCATTTGAGTTCGCCGGAGGCCAGCATCGGCTTGATCAGGTTGGAGGCATCCATCACACCGCCGGACGCGGCGCCGGCACCGATGATAGTGTGAATCTCGTCAATGAAGAGAATCGAACCCTTTTCCTTGCGTAACTGGCTCAGGACATTTTTCAGGCGTTTTTCGAAATCGCCGCGGTACTTGGTCCCGGCAACCAGTGAGCCGAGATCCAGCGAATAAATCGTGGCATTCAATAATACTTCGGGGACATCACCATCGACAATGAGCTTGGCCAGCCCTTCGGCGAGCGCGGTCTTGCCGACGCCGGCCTCACCCACGTACAGGGGGTTGTTTTTACGACGCCGGCAAAGAATCTGGATGGTGCGTTCCACCTCGTGGCGACGGCCGATCAGCGGATCAATTTTCCCCTTCATGGCCATTTCATTGAGATTGGTGGCAAAATTCTCCAGCGGTTTTTTCTGCTGGGCCTCGCCATTGCCGGGCGCCTCGGTTTCGGGCGCAGCTTCTTCCTCACCGGCATCGCCGGAGACTTTTGAAATGCCGTGGGAGATATAGTTCACCACATCGAGGCGCGTGACGTCCTGCTTGTTGAGGAAATAGGCGGCCTGTGATTCCTGCTCGCTGAAAATCGCCACCAGCACATTGGCGCCGGTCACTTCCTTCTTGCCGGATGACTGAACGTGGAACACGGCACGTTGCAGGACGCGCTGGAAGCCCAGCGTTGGCTGTGTCTCGCGGTTGTCATTGGGAGGAAGCAAGGGGGTGGTTTCTTCGAGGAAGGTCGCCAGCTCTTTCTTGAGGACCTCGATATCGGCGCCACTGGATCGCAGCACCTCGGCGGCGGCCGGATTATCCAGCAATGCGAGCAGCAAGTGCTCGACCGTCATGAATTCGTGTCGTTTTTCCCTTGCATCCTTAAATGCCAGATTAAGGGTAAATTCCAGTTCCTTGCTTAACATCTTAACTACCTCGACTACTGCATGGCGCCCTAGGCCTCCTCCATGGCACAAAGTAACGGGTGTTCATTCTGGCGCGCATATTCATTGGCTTGCGCAACTTTGGTTTCCGCAACTTCTCGTGTGAATACACCACATACGCCTTTTCCGCGGGTATGTATATGTAGCATCACCTGTGTCGCCTTCTCTCTCGACATACCGAATAATTGCTCCAGCAACACGACCACAAACTCCATCGGCGTGTAATCGTCGTTGTGCAACACGACCTTGTACATTGGCGGTTGCTTGAGCCTGGGCCTGGCTTCCAGTACGGAAAGCCCCTGATCCCCGGAATGTCGTGTGTCCTTTCCCATATACTGCAAGTTTAACTGATTAGACCATTCCCGGCGTCAGAATATCAACGCTTTTTTGACACAATACACCCGTTTCCTGTCCTTGCAAAGCACATGCCTGGCGCGTGTTTTGTAAGGGAAAAGCGCCATTCCGCCAATACTTGACTAATTTGCTCGGGAGACTAACAATTGAGGGATTCCCGCAAGGGGATAAAGGAGGAGTCGTCTTCCATGCCCGGGGGGTAAGAAGCGACGCGTTTAACATAAAAAGCAGGTGGTTTATCCGCCGGACAGAACGAAGTGAGGATATAAGGCCATGGCGACAGGTATTGTTAAGTGGTTCAGTAATGCGAAGGGTTACGGTTTCATTTCTCCCGACGAAGGTGGCGATGATATTTTCGCCCATTTCTCTTCGATCGAAATGGAAGGCTACAAGAGCCTGAAGGAAGGTCAGCACGTGGAATTTGACGTGTCCGATGGACCGAAGGGTTTGCAGGCCAGCAAGATCATGTTGGCGGCTGGCGCATCTGCCTCGCAATAAGCGTAAATTCCGCACACTGGATGTCGGCTTTCGCCGGTGTGACGGTATTGCAGGTGTAAGCAGGCAAGCCACCAGCCCGGCCTGGTCCGGGCAGGTGGCTGTGTGCGTTACATATTACTGATAATAGCCTTTCCGAACCCGGAGCAACTGAGTTTTGTTGCACCCTCCATCAGGCGATCCAGGTCATAGGTGACGGTCTTTGCCGCAATCGCGCCGGAGATACCTTTCACGATGAGGTCAGCCGCCTCATTCCATCCCATGTGCCGCAACATCATCTCGGCTGACAGGATCAGCGAAGCGGGATTCACCTGGTCCTTGCCGGCATATTTCGGCGCTGTGCCGTGTGTCGCCTCGAACAGGGCCACAGTATCGGAAAGGTTGGCGCCCGGCGCCATGCCAATACCCCCCACCTGCGCCGCCAGTGCATCGGAAATGTAATCGCCGTTCAGGTTCAGGGTTGCGATCACGCTGTACTCGGCCGGGCGCAGCAGGATCTGTTGCAGGAAAGCATCCGCAATCACATCCTTGACGACAATCTCCCTGCCGGTTTTCGGATTCTTGAAACTGCACCAGGGTCCGCCGTCGATTTCTTTTGCCCCGAATTCTTCTTTTGCCAGTTCGTAGCCCCAGTTCTTGAAAGCACCCTCGGTGAACTTCATGATGTTGCCCTTGTGTACCAGCGTCAGGGAGTCACGGTCCTGGTCGATTGTGTACTGGAGCGCACGTCGCACCAGGCGTTTGGTGCCCTCTTCCGATACCGGTTTGATACCAATACCGGAGGTGTCAGGGAAACGGATTTTCGTGACGCCCATATCATCCTGCAGGAAGTTGATTATTTTTTTCACCTCGGCGCTTCCGGCCTCCCACTCGATACCGGCATAGATGTCTTCCGAGTTTTCACGGACGATCACCATGTCAGTCTTTTCCGGCTCCTTGAGCGGGCTTGGCGTCCCCTCGAAATAGCGCACCGGGCGCAGACAGACGTACAGGTCGAGATCCTGTCGCAGCGCGACATTGAGCGAACGTATCCCACCGCCAACCGGGGTGGTCAGCGGTCCCTTGATGGCCACACTGAAATCGCGGATGGCGTCCATGGTTTCGGCGGGTAACCAGGTATTTTCGCCATAGACGGTATTGGATTTTTCCCCGGCGTAGATTTCCATCCAGCTGATTTTGCGTTTTCCGCCAAACGCCTTTTCGACTGCGGCATCCACGACCTCACGCATCACCGGGGTAATATCAACGCCAATCCCGTCGCCTTCGATAAACGGCACAATAGGCTGATCGGGCACAGTGAGTGACAGGTCGGCGTTAACGGTAATTTTCTCGCCCTGTTCGGGCACGGTAATACTTTGATATCCCATGTGGATTCCTGGCAGACTGAAAAGACTGCGGGATTGTACCAGAGGCGGCCATAAATAAAAAAACCCCCGCAGCCGACGGCTACGGGGGTTCAGAACGACGTTGAATTGTCGTGTAAAGCCTAGATGTCGCCGCCAGCCGCGTTGATCAGTGCTTCTTCAATGGCGTTAGGTGCGCACATGATATTGAAGAAGGTGGCACCGCTTGCACTCTGGATCATCGGCAGGTTCGGCCAGCTGATGGCAATACGGAAACGCGCATACAGGGCGTAGACATCACCGTCAGACACCAGGATCTCGTAGGGGAGATGACCGGTGGAACGGATCGGGGCCTTGTCGACACGGCTCATGATGTACTTGTCACCACTGCAGCCACTGTCATTCAGCGCGACACCAAACACGGTTTCGTCACGACCCGGTATGTCGATGCGATATACCTTGGTGGCGCCGCCACGACCTTCCGCCAGACCCTTCTCAACCGCAGCAACGGCTTCCTCGTGGCTGTCATACTCGGCCAGTTCGCTGGGGTCATCGAAGTATTCCATACCGAACATGTAGTGGTACTTGCGCAGGTCCTTGGCTGTCAGCTTCTTGTCACCGGTACCGTACATTTCTGTCTTGCCCAGTGTGCTTTCAAGCGTTTTCAGCGCATCGGCCGGGCCGCTGGTATCTTCGATACGGTAGGCATTGGCGAAATACATCGGGTTGGTGTAACTCACCTGGATCTCGTCACCGACCTTGGTCAGGGTGACGCGCTGGCCGGCTTCATAACCACCGAACTCGGTGCTGGCAGCCGCTTTCTTCAGCTCATCGTTGGTGATGGCAATAACAATCGCACCATCGTAGGGTGAATAGGAACCGACGACATCAAAACCTGCGGCTTCAATTTTTCCCTTGACTTGATCGGCAATCGCCTGGATATCACCCGTAGTCTTGTACGCCAGTACAAACGGTTTCAGGATTTCATCGGCAAAGGCATTGCCGAAGGTAAGCGCGACCAGGGCGCCGGATATAACTAACTGTTTTACGACTTTGAGCATGATGACTCCTCCTCACGTTTTGTCGTGATAGTGCTTTCCTAAGGTTTCTGCGGGAATCTGCGCGGGGCAACTCCAGCATTATTATTATGGCCTTCACCTCTTTGCCGGTTCCCCGGGTTCGTAAACCTGCTGACGTTCCAGAGGAACCGGAGGCGAACCCGCGCAAATTGGCGTCGGTCATGGTTGCTACTTTATGTTGCCGGGAGGTAATGTCAAGTCTATGACGCATCTGCCGATCAATTATTTTCATGCCTCGATATAATTACAATTCATAACTGGTTGTTTATACTTTAAATCATAATCTTACAGAGGCATTCTGAAACGCTCATGATCTGGAAACCACGTGCCACGGTTGCCGCTATCTGCGAAAGAAACGGACAATTTCTTATCGTTGAGGAAAAAGTCCACGGCAAAATCCGCTTTAACCAACCCGCCGGCCACCTTGAAGACCGGGAAAGCCTGGTCGACGCCGCAATTCGCGAGTGTCAGGAAGAAACCGCCTGGACCTTTCAGCCACGTGCGCTGGTCGGTCTTTACCGCTGGCGGAATAACGCCAAAAACGACACCTACCTGCGCGCCACCTTCTGCGGTGAATGCACCGATTTCGATAGCGAACAGGCGCTGGACGAAGGCATCATCGCCGCCCACTGGATGAGCCTTGACGAGATTCGTGCACGGGAGGCAAACCTGCGCAGCCCGCTGGTACTGCGTTCCCTGGAAGACTACCTTGCCGGTAAACGCTATCCACTCGATCTGATTGTCGATGTCTCATGAACGCAAAACGGGTGATTGTCGGACTGTCCGGAGGCGTGGATTCCGCTGTCGCCGCACACCTTCTCCAGCAGCAGGGCTACACGGTCGAAGCCGTGTTCATGAAGAACTGGGAGGAAGATGACAGGGACGGACATTGCCCCGCGGAACAGGACCTGGTCGAGGCACGCGCGGTTGCCGGGCGGCTTGACATCCCCCTGCGCACCGTCAGTTTCTCCAGCGAATACTGGGACCGCGTATTTGAATATTTTCTTGCCGAATACCGCGCCGGCCGCACACCCAACCCGGATATTCTCTGTAACCAGGAAATCAAGTTCCGCGCTTTCCTCGACTATGCACTGGGGCTCGGTGCGGACCGGATAGCCACCGGCCACTACGCGCGCGTGACGGGTGAACCCCATGCACGTCGCTTACTGAAAGGCCTGGACCCGGACAAGGACCAGAGCTATTTCCTGTACCGGCTTGACCAGCGCGCACTGAACCACACCCTGTTCCCGCTGGGCGAATTACGCAAACCCGAAGTGCGCGCACTGGCAGAACGTGAGGGGCTTCCGAACTATGCCCGCAAGGACAGTACCGGCATCTGCTTTATCGGCGAACGAAAATTCAAAACCTTCCTGCAACGCTTTATCCCGGCGCAACCCGGCGATATCGTGGATACCGAAGGACAGGTGATCGGCCGCCACGATGGCCTGATGTTTCATACCATTGGCCAGCGCCAGGGACTGGGTATCGGCGGCATGGCGGGCGGCAGTAACGAACCCTGGTATGTTTGCGCCAAGGATATCGACAATAACCGCCTTGTCGTGGCGCAGGGCAAACACCACCCTGCCCTGTTTCAATCCTCACTGCTGGCGAGCGACATGCACTGGATCGCCGGCATGCCACCGGACATCCCGCTGCGTTGCCAGGCGCATATTCGCTACCGGCAAGCGGACCAGGCCTGCGAAATTACCGTGCTCAACAACGGACATTGCGAAGTGACATTCGATGTAGCGCAACGCGCCGTGGCGCCGGGACAGGCCGTGGTCTTTTACCAGGGTGACATTTGCCTCGGTGGCGGTACCATTCAGGCATGAGTGAACATAGCCCCGAAGACCGGACACTGGCCTTTGCCGGTATTCTGCAGGCACTGCAGCTGGTACAGCAAGCCGCCTACGGTAAACCCTGCGACCTGGCCGCCATGCAGGCCAGCCTGGGCAGTATCCTGGTGATCGATTCATCCTCGGTGGAGGCGGTATACGGCGGGATCGACAAACTGCGCACGGGCCTGCTCCTTCTGCAAGCACAACTCGTCGGGAAAAACCGCCGGCCGGACCCCGAACTCAGCCGTTACCTCGTCACACTGCTGCACCTCGAACGCAAACTCAGCAAACGTTCTGATCTGCTCGATCGCCTGAGGGCCGGCATCGAGCGCGCACAGGCGCAGGCCGAACACTTCGATGTCGTACACGAAAACCTGGTCGCCAGCCTTGCCGACCTTTACACCCAGACAGTGAGTACCCTGCAGCCACGCATTATGATCAACGGTCAGCCGGAGCGGCTGTCAGATACCGGCGTCGCCAACCGGGTACGCGCCCTGTTGCTCGCCGCCATGCGTTCTGCCGTACTCTGGCGTCAATGCGGCGGGACGAGGATCGGGCTGATTTTCGGACGCAAGGCGATGGTGGACATCGCCGGCGCCTTGCTAAAGCGTGAGGATGACCGGCTCCCGGCACGCCATTGAAACCCGCTGGCAGCCGGCCATGAAGGATCTCACGCTGGCCGGTGTCGGTAGATAGCGTACAATTGACCCGGTTAGGTGAATTTCACACAGGGCGGCAGTCAACCATGAAAACCCGGTTTCATTGTTTCACCCGGTGGCCAGGCAGGGCCGCCCGGGCTGTCATTGTCCTCTTGCTTGCTGGTTGTGGCGGAAGCGGCACGGATAGCAACAACCCGGACAACGCCGTGAACAACCCGGCATCCCCGGTGACAATTTCACTCACCGCAAGCCCTGCGACGATCAACAGCGGCGATACCACCACGCTCACCTGGTCGACCAGCAACGCCACCTCCTGCAAGGCATCCGGCGCCTGGTCCGGAGACAAGCCGCTGGCCGGCAGCGAGACAAGCGGCAGTCTTGTCAATACCACCAACATCTTTACCCTGGACTGCACAGGTCCACTGGGCCGCAATAGCCAGTCCACTCTTGTGACAATAGCGAATAACAGCGTAAACCTCGGCCTGGACTTTCCCGGTAGCAATGGAACCATCAATACGATGCGTTTCAAGTTCACCAACCCGCTGCCGGCCTATCCCGCCACCTATATCTGGCGAGCCTGGCCACGGCAACAGAACGGTTACTACACGGCATTCTTCTGGGGAAATGACGATGGGGGCGGAACGTTGAATACGTTCCTGTGGACCAGCAATGGCGGTGCTGATAGCTACTACGGTGCACATCCCTACCCGGACGTTCCGCCTGACGGCAGCACCCATCAATGGGAAATCTCGATTGAACAACAGGATTTTGTCAATGGCCCGGTGGTCTACAACCGCTGGTACACCCAGGCGCTGCGTGTCTGGGTGGGTTCGGACGGGCGCAAACACCATGAGTTTTACTGGGACCTCCCGAACACGGACGCAAACCACCGCGTGATACGAATCTCGGACGCGAGCTGGGGCAATGTGAATCCGCCGGTTCCCACACTGACCTGGGGCGATGCACCCTGGAATCCCGGCAAGGAGGTCTGGGACGGTATCCTGCGCGGCATTCAGATTTATACCTCCGCCCTGTCACTGGCGGACATCCTCAGTGAGGTCCGTACTCCCCTGTCCACGGCAGCCGGCAGCGCCAGTATCTGGTACCTGAACCTGAACCCGACCCCCGGCGATATTGCCGATCAATCGGGAAAATCACATGACCCGGTATGGGTCGGCAGCGAACGGCCGGCGCAGTGGACGGGGCCCTGACGCCGGGCGGTCGTGGCTGTCACCCCGTTGAGCTCGCCACAAAACCGGTCAACGGCAGGGCGATTCCAGCTAACGCTGTCCGGCGAGTATAACCAGCTGACAATGTCCTCCCACACGATGTGTGCCGCCAGGTCACGCGTCAGCATGTGATATCCCTTCGGGTAGAGTTTGATCACCGCTGAACCTCGTCCCCGCTCAAGGCGCTCCAGGAACCGGCAGGCCGGTCGGGGTGGAATAATGTCGTCGTGCATGCCGTACAGCAACAGCGTCTTGCCGAGCCGTTTCACCGGCACAGTGGCAGCGGCGTCCATCAGGTTGGTTACACCATACAAAACGTCGATGCGTGTCGCCTTGATGACCTCCGGGTCGCGTCCCAGTGCGCGTAACATGGCAATATTGTCGGAAGGATGAAGATCCAGCCCCTCTCCCGTCAACCGCTTCCCCGGCAAGGTGTGTGCGCCTAGCCAAAGCGCAACGCGCTGATACCAGGGCATACTGTCACGCGACCAGACCGCCGGCGCCACCAGGATTTCACCAGAGACATCCAGTCGCGCCTGTCGCTGTGCGGCGAGAACGACGGCGCCCCCCATGCTTTCACCCAGCACATACAGGGGGCAGTCCGGATGCTCGCCGTGTAGCAGGGTAATCATGCTGCGCAGGTCTGCTACCAGCCGCTCCCGGCCATGCCAGTACCCCGCCCCTTCCGATTCGCCGAAACCCCGCTGATCGTAGGCATAAACCGTCACGCCGTGTTCGGCAAGATAGGGGCCGAGCTCGGCAAAGGCATGACGGTAATCGTTGAGCCCGTGTACGGCCAGCAGTACGGCGCGGCAGTCGCCCGACAGCGTAGATGACCAGACAGACAGGGGTAAGCGATAGCCATCGTCCATGCGGGCATAATCCGTGTGCAGTGAGGCCCTGTCCCTGTGGCTGCCCGGTGGGTAAAGGTATGGCGTGGCGCAGGCTGCTAGGGTC
>JALWRY010000289.1 GCA_027080445.1 Thiohalobacter sp.
TTCGGGTTAACGGTGGAAGATTTGCGCCAGGGGATCTCCAAATTGCGCAATCGTGTTATCGGGCGGGTATTCCATGAATTGGGATTGATCGAACAATGGGGGAGCGGTATCCAGCGTATGACGGCGGCTTGCCGTGAGGCAGGGTTAGCACCACCTGAACTGGAGGAAATCAGCACCCGTTTTCGGGTGACTATCTTTACGGCGCGCACCGGTGAGCCCAGCATCGACAAGACAGACCAGGCCATACTGGATGCCTTGGTTGGCGGCAAAGGTCTCTCGACCGGAGAGATTGCCGCAATGATCAGATTAAGCGCACGCGCCACCCGCACACGACTGTCCAGGCTGGTGGAACGTGGCTTGGTGAGTGAAATCGGAACGAGTCCGCAAGATCCGAAGCGCCGATATTTCCTGGCAGGGTAATACGGAAGGCATGCAAACGGTGCTTACCGGGAAAAGCGCAAGGTTGACGGTTCTATTGAGGTGATTTTGACTGTGCCAGATTTGTGCTAACTTGAAAGCACAGTGAACCGTAAGTGATTGATAACTCAACTGCGGTATAGGCTGGGCAAGCGCCACAAGTGACTGATTAATAAGAAACTATAACCCGCCTAAACGGGCTACGAACCAGGCGGTCGGAGGTTCGAATCCTTCCGGGCGCGCCATTTTTCACTTTTTTATCATCCGGTTGCAACACTTGCCGCAACCGCCTTTAGTTTCAATAACACCAGTGCGTGATTTTTGCGGGAGTTTTCCCCGCACACCTTGTTTGCAGTCCCATGCTGGCGGCTTCGAGTGTTTTCATATAGGCGTCGCGTTCTTCTACAGGGATGACCGTCCACGGATAGCACCGGCGGCCAGCATGACATTCATTAAAAAACGTCCCATGCGCCCATTGCCATCCTAGGGGTGGATATACACAAATATTAAATGTCCCAGTACAACCCGAACAGCCAGGTTATTTTCATCCTTGATCAGATCAAAAAGCGCAGGCATGAGATCACGTACAGCTTCCCGGCCTGGTGGTGTGTGCAGGGAGTGACGGATATAAACCTGATCATTACGGTAGCCGGCGAGGTCGGCAGGTTGCAAAATACGCGCCGTAACACCGGGCGCGGACAGTTCCCGGTCCTCTTCATTATCATCCGGATTCCAGCCGCAGGGGTGCGGGTTGCCCAGAGCCTCGGTCAGGGTTTCGAGTTCCGCCAGTGTCTTGCTGGTGTTCGGAATAACAGGGATGTCCAGTTCCCGCAAGCGAGACAAGGCCGGACGCGCAGCTTCAAAACTGTAGTCATTATGATCCAGCAGGGTTGCATCCAGGTCAGTGAACACCAGGACGGGCAGTTGAGGCATTTTTAAAGGGTTGGTGCATTCTGCGTCACCATAGAGCCAAACGGCTTCAACCGGTTGACCCAGCGGGCCGCTGCCCCGGGTTGCTTTCGGGAGCGCTTTCAGTGCCTGTGTCAGCACTGGGACAAGACCACCTGCCACGGGCAGCACTACCAGCTCAGCCTGCGGCGCGGCCTGACGGAGTGGGTAATCGCCGTTAACGTACGGTGTCTACTCGCTTGCGACAATGACTTCGTGCATTTCCAGCTTGCCCTCGCCGTCGAAGGCTTCCTTTGGCATGGGATTGCTGTGTGCCAGTTTGAAGTCATCACTGCCCACCCAGGCTTCAAACGCGGTCTTGTCCTGCCAGGTCGTCAGCACGACGTAGGGTGTATTTTCGGATTGTGGTTTCAGAACCTGCATACAGATGAAACCCGGTTGTTTATCGATCTGGTCGGCGCGTTGGCGAAAGCGTTCTTCAAAGATCTTTTGCCAGTCGGAAGCGACGGGTACCCGGTTAGCAACGATGAACATGAGGGCGATACCTGGTGAGTTGATCAAGGTATGCAGTTTAGAAAACCGGCGAGCATCGGTAAAGCGTTGTTCAGGGGTACCTTAAGGAAACGCTGATCAATTCGTCATTGCGAGGGACGAAGTGACGAGGCAATTTCTATCAGATTCATTTCATTGTATGAGATTGCCACGCTGCGCTCGCGCCCAGAAGGATGGCGAAGACATCCTTAGGAAGTACTCCTGGGGTGCAGTGACGTGATTTCTGAATTAATCAGAGGTTCCTAATAGTTAACCGTGCAGTAGTGAACGGTTATCTGGATTTAAAACGGAACCTGGGCAGTTTGACGTTGTAATAAATAGCCAACAGGCGGGCGATAAAAATACCAAGTCCTGCGAGGATAGCGGCCAGCGCAACATCAATGTTCAGCTGTAGCAAAACGATAAACAACAGCGAACCAACCCACGATGCCGTGGCATAGAGCGGGCTGTGAAATACGATTGGTGGTTCGTTGCTCAGCACATCACGGAAGATTCCGCCCATGGTTCAGGTCATCACGCCCATAAAACTGGCGACCAACCAGCACGCTGGCCAGCAGGGTGATGTGCTGTTTGAGTTCATCGAGTGTGGTCAGATGCGTCATAGCGGTATCCTCTTGTGTTGGGCGAGACCTTAGTCTTCACCATTCATAAAACCCAGCAGATGCAACAGGCTGGTAAACAGGTTGAAGATGGAGACGTACAGCGTGACAGTGGCCATAATGTAGTTGGTTTCACCGCCGTGAATGATCGCGCTGGTCTGGTAAAGGATCAATCCGGCCATCAGCAGCACGAACATGGAAGACACGGCCAGCGACAGGCCAGGCATTTCAAAAAATACCGCGCCCAGTCCGGCCAGGAAGGCCACCAGGATGCCGACCATCAGGAAGCTGCCCATAAAGCTGAAATCCTTGCGGCTGGTGAGTGCGTAAGCTGACAGACCGAGGAAGATGGCGCCCGTAGCACCCATCGCCGCCATCACCACCTGGCCACCGTTGGGCAGGGCCAGATAAGCGTTGAGAATCGGTCCCAGGGTGTAACCCATAAAGCCGGTCAGGGCAAACACGAAAGCCAGTCCCAGTGCGCGGTCACGGAACTTTGTGGTCAGGAACAGCAAACCGAAATAACCGCCCAGGGTGAGTAGCAGTCCGGGGTGAGGCAGGTTCAGGGTCATCGATACCCCGGCAGTCAGAGCACTGAACAGCAAGGTCACGGACAGCAAGGTATAGGTATTGCGGATGACTTTGTTGGTGGAGAGCGTAGCAGTCTGGTTCAGGCTCGCTGTGACTATGGACGGGTTGTTCATGGGTGATGTCCTCTCTTCGGTTTGTTAAAGGGTTAGTCTGACAGTTGCGTGTCCGATATCGGTGGCCGGCCCTGCCTGAGCAGAGCATGCTGTCGGCCAATTTTGCGCAGCAGGGTGCGACCGGCACGATCAGCCGCGCGGTCGATGGCAACGTACAGGTCAGTCTCGATATCTTCGATCAGCACATCGGGCAGACCGCCCAGCACCAGCCGCAGGTGGCAGCGTTTGTCTGCACCACCGCGTGGGCCATTGATGTCGGACAAGCGCATGACAACCCGCTGAATGTGACCATCACAGCAGCTCAGCGCAAAACGCAGTCGGCGTTCGGCATGGTTGCGGAGGGAATCGGTCAGGGAAAAACTGCGTGCCTGTATATCAATCTGCATGGGGCTCTCCATTGAAAGACGGTTGCTGCACGATGAACGGCTATCCTGGGTGGGTTTGATATTCATGAAAAGTCGATTATTATCTGCATATAGCTCGTAATTTACGAAGTAACGGTGAAATAATGGTTAATTACAAGCACCTGCGCTACTTCTGGGCGGTGGCAACGGAGGGTGGCGTTGCCCGCGCCAGTGAACGGCTGAACCTGACACCGCAGACAATCAGTGGGCAGCTAAGCCTGCTGGAAGATCACCTTGGGGTGGAGCTGTTCGTCCGGGTCGGACGTAACCTGGAACTTACCGAGACCGGGCGCCTGGTATTGAGCTATGCCGATGAAATCTTCTCACTCGGCGGTGAACTGGAAGAGGTGATACATCAGCTCCCGGAAGGTCGTCCCCAGCTGTTCCGGGTAGGCGTGGTCGATGTGCAGCCCAAGTCCATCACCCATCGTATCCTTGAACCCGCTCTGCAGATGGCGGAACCGGTACGTATGATTTGCCGCGAGGCGGGTCTCGATATGCTGTTGGCGGAACTGGCCCTTCACCGACTTGATCTGGTGCTGGCCGACCGTCCAATTCCATCCACGGTCAGTACGCGGGGGTTTAGCCACAAGCTTGGCAAGTGCGCGGTCAGCTTTTTTGCCACGGAAAAACTGGCAAAAAAGTTAACAGGTGATTTCCCCGCTTGCCTGAATGGTGCCCCATTATTGTTACCTGGCAGTGGTACCCAGCTACGTTCAGGGATTGATCAGTGGCTGGACAAACATCGCCTCCATCCGCGGGTTATTGCCGAGTTTGATGACAGCGCACTGATGAAGGCGTTTGGACAGGAAAGTGCAGGAATTTTTATCGCGCCGGCGGTCATCGAGACAGAGGTGGCGTGGCAGTATGAGGTGACTGCGATTGGCCGGGTCGACGAGGTGAAAGAGCATTTCTACGCCATATCCGTTGAGCGCCGGGTGACGCATCCGGTGGTTTCTGCAGTGATAGAGGCAGCCCGCGAGTCGCTGTTTGCTGATGAATAGTGGTAAAAAAATGACTTGATTTCTGAACTAAACAAAAAGGGAGATCCCCCAGCTCTGCTGGGGAGGCATCAAGAGTTTGACAGTAACAGGAGTCTCATAGTAACTCCAAAGCGTGAGCCGCCAAGCACCACGCAAAGGAGAAA
>JALWRY010000290.1 GCA_027080445.1 Thiohalobacter sp.
GCCCGGGCGTGACCGGCGGGCATGTTAACAAAAATTGGTCAGGCGCGCGGAAACCGCTATGATACGCGCTTCAAAAAGGAGTCCCCGTCATGACACGTTTTGTAAAAATCTTTCTTGGAACCTTGCTGTTCTGTACCTTCGTTCAGGCTGGCGCCGCGGAAAAAACCGCCGGCGCCGACGATACCGTCACGGTCCACATGCAAACCAGCAAAGGAGAAATTGTGCTGGAACTGGACCGGCGCAAGGCCCCGGTTACCGTCAACAACTTCGTCGAATATGCAAAATCCGGTTTCTATGACGGCACCATTTTCCACCGCGTTATCCCCGGCTTCATGATCCAGGGCGGCGGCTTCAAACCCGGCATGGTCAAAAAACAGACCCGCGCACCGATCAAAAACGAGTCCCGCAACGGCCTGCACAACACCGTGGGAGCGATTGCCATGGCGCGTACCCGTAACCCGGACTCCGCCACCGCGCAGTTTTTCATCAATACCCATGATAACAAGATGCTGGACTACCCCTCGCAGGGCGGCTATTGCGTATTCGGGAAAGTCATCAAGGGTATGGACGTCGTCAAGGCGATTGAAACAACACCAAGGGGCCGGCACGGCATGTACGGTGATGTGCCGGTCAAGGATGTTGTTATCGAAAAAGTATCAATCGACAAATAAATTAAAGGGTACTGACCCCTTAAAATCATTCAGGAGACAAGCAATGAACGTCCAGATGCAGACCAGCAAGGGCACCATCGTACTCGAACTCGATGAAGAAAAAGCGCCACTGACCGTGGCCAATTTTGTCGAATACGCAAAATCCGGTTTTTATGACGGCACCATTTTCCACCGTGTCATTCCCGGCTTCATGATCCAGGGCGGCGGATTCGAACCCGGAATGACGCAAAAACCGACCCGCGACCCGGTCAAAAACGAAGCCGACAACGGGCTGAAAAATGCCCTCGGCACCATCGCCATGGCGCGCACACCGGATCCGGATTCCGCCACGGCGCAGTTTTTCATCAACGCCAAGGACAATGGTTTCCTGGACTACACCGCCCCCAATCCGCAAGGCTGGGGCTACTGCGTATTCGGCAAGGTCACAGAAGGCCTGGACGTCGTGCAGGAGATTGAAAAAGTGGCAACCGGCAATAACGGCGGTCACCAGGATGTCCCGGTCGAAGACGTTGTGATCGAGAAAGTCACCGTCGAAGACTGACAACACCCGCCTCCCCGCAAGGGGAGGTATACCCGCCTTGTCCACGCTCTTCATTTCCGATCTTCACCTCGACCCGTCACGCCCGGCTATCGTTGCGTGTTTTCTGCAACTCCTGGCGCAGCAGGCCGGGAAAGCAGAATCCCTGTATATCCTCGGCGACCTGTTTGAAGCCTGGATCGGGGACGATGACCCGGAACCGCTCTGGCAGGAAGTCATACAGGCGATTTCCCGCTGTGTCGACGCAGGCACGCCGGTTTATCTCATGCATGGCAACCGGGATTTCCTGCTGGGCGAACGCTTCCTGCACGACAGTAGCTGCCGGCTTATCGAAGACCCGACGCTGATCACGCTGTACGGGCAACGTATTCTGCTGATGCACGGGGACCTGCTGTGCAGCGATGACACGGCATACCAGGCCCTGCGCAAACAGGTCCGGGATCCCTCATGGCAGGAACAGGTACTGGCCTGCACAGTCAACCGGCGACGGGAAATGGCGCGGCAGGCCCGCGAACAGAGTCAATCATCCATGCTCGGTAAAAGCGATGACATCATGGACGTAAACCTGCAGACCGTTGCGCACTATATACGGACCTACCGGGCAGACCTGCTGGTTCACGGGCACACCCACCGACCGGGCATTCATGTACTGGAAGCGGCCGGGTATGGCAAACAACGCATCGTACTTGGGGACTGGTACCGGCACGGCCACATGCTGCGGCTTGATGACAACAACCTGGAATTGCTTGAACTCCCCTGCCCGGTACCGGGCAGGGGCCAGGAAAATTTCCACAATACCTGACACATGTCTATACTTTGGCCGGAGTCATTACACATAACAGTGGAACACTCTCCAGGTCTCCCGGCCCTGCACAAGGATAGCGATTGATCATGAGGCTGCCGTTGCCATGAACCTGCAACAGACACCGGGGCTCGCAGCCCGCCACCCCGCCATACTGTCCCTGACCATCATCATGCTGATCATGGCCGGCCTGATTGGCTGGCACGTAAAGATTCGCAGTGATGACTTCCTCGAAAACCAGACACGGCTTGCACAACGGTCGGTGCACAGCACCTCGGTCGAAATCGGGAAAAGTATTGAAAACGCACGGCATTTGACACAGCTCTTTGCCTATAGCCATGCGGCGCAACTGGCCAGGCTGGCCAAACTCCGACATGATCCGGCGCTTCGAAAAAGCATGGCATCGGACATCCGGCGGTTTATCCCGCAGGCGATCAATTTCACAATTGCCGACGCCGAAGGAAACCCGCTACTCGATGACCCGGGGAAACGCATCGGCCGCGGCTGCAGAAATGATATCAAGGGCTATGCTCACGGGATCAAAAAGAACACCATCTTCATCCACTCCAACCCCGACCCAAGCGGCTACCACTACGACATCCTCGGCGAGGTACATCAACCCGGGGCATTCAACGGCATCCTGTTTGTCAGCCTGAACACAGCCATCCTGACACGCCTGCTGAAACACGGCCAGATGGACCATCATGCCTTGATGTTGCTGCGCGCCGACAAGGACAACCTGATCGATGTCACGACGGAAGGCACGCGGGCTTCGCTTTCCCGCAGCATACGACTGAGTGATGACGAGGCATCGCGGGTACTCTCCAACGAACCGATCGAGGGCACCCGCTGGTCGCTTGTTGATATTCCCGAGCCCGGACTGTTCAAACACTACAGACAGGCGCTTGCCCTGCAGGGCGCGGGGGTCTGGTTGCTGTTTGCCATCACCAGTCTTGTTATGATCAGGATGATACGCAACACTGATCAACGCCGCGTCCGTGCGGAGCAGGCGCTGCGTGAAGCGCATCGTATGCTTGAAACGCGCGTTGAGGAACGTACCAGGGAACTGGAAGCAAGCCGTGATGCACTGTCATACCACGCGACGCATGACGCCCTCACAGGACTGATCAATCGTACAGAATTCGAACGCCACCTTGAACACCTGATCGAGGATACCCGGGCGGAATACAGCCAGTCCGTCCTCTGTTACCTGGATCTCGACCAGTTCAAGCTGGTCAATGACACCTGCGGCCACATTGCCGGTGATGAACTGCTGCAACAGTCCGCACGCCTCCTCGCCGACCAGGTTCGCGAAGGCGATATACTGGGCCGTCTGGGTGGTGATGAATTCGGCATCATCTACGCCGGCTGCAACCTGCCAAAGGCCTGTGAACTGGCAGACAGGCTGTTGAAGAGCTTCAAGAACTACAGTTTTATCTGGGATGAACACCACTTCGACATCACGGTCAGCATCGGCATTGTGCCGGTGGATCGCCATACCGGTAACCGGCAGTCCATTATGAGCCGCGCAGACCTCGCCTGTTACACGGCCAAGGACCACGGGCGTAACCGTTACCACATCGACAGCGAAGACAACACCGAAGTGGATGAACGCTTCCGCGAAATGGGCTGGGCAACACGTATCCCCGAGGCCATTGCCAACAATCGACTCGCCCTGTACTGCCAGCCGATCATAGAAAACACACAACCCCTGCAGGCCCTGCACCGCTTCGAGGTGCTTGTACGCATGTTTGACAACGACAACGGGATTATCTCGCCAGGCGATTTTATCCCGGCTGCAGAACGCTATAACTATATCGCCGACATCGAACGCTGGGTCATCGACAACAGTTTTCGCCTGCACCGGGAATTGGAGGGCCGCTTCAACAATACCTCGGGCCTGCATTTTTCCATTAACCTGTCCGGGCATTCGCTACGTGACAACACACTGATAGAGTATATCGACGCCTGCCGGGTAAAACACGGTATCGATACCACGCTCATCACTTTTGAAATTACCGAGACCTCTGCAGTCGGCAACCTGCATTTTGCCCGGAACTTTATCCGGCGCATGAAATTGCTGGGTTTCCATTTTGCGCTGGATGATTTTGGCAGTGGCCTGGCATCTTTCGCCTACCTGAAAGAGCTGCCTGTCGATGTACTGAAAATCGACGGACAGTTTGTCCGCAATATCGTTGACAATGACATTGACAGGACCATGGTTTCAGCCATCCACCAGGTAGCAAAAATCATGCGGATAAAAACGACCGCCGAGTTTGTCGAATCGGAAGATATCGCGAACGTACTCAGGGATATCGGGATAGATTACCTTCAGGGCTATGCCTTCGGACGACCACAACCTGCGGAAAACATACAACCCGACGCGGATGAACGCGCCAGCGTCTGAAAACAGCCGGGAAGCCGAACCCTACAACTCCTGTATGGCCCGCTGGGCAGTTATCCGCTCCTCGGGAACATAGCCCAGCGTGAAATAAAAACCCGCGCCTTCACCCGGCGTGCTCTCGGCCCACACACAGCCCTGGTGGCGCTGTACGACGCGTTGCACTGTCGCCAGGCCTACACCTGTACCTTCAAATTCCTCTGCACGATGCAAGCGCTGGAAGATACCGAACAGCTTGTCGACGTAGCGCATATCAAATCCACCGC
>JALWRY010000291.1:0-11320 GCA_027080445.1 Thiohalobacter sp.
AGCTGGAACATCGCCTGGCCGACGTCGATGAGAGCGACCTGGAGGTGCAAATGGACCGCTTGCGCCAGTTTCGCCACGCCATGGTACTGCGGGTGGCGGCCGCCGATATCGCCGGCGCGGCGCCGGTCATGCGGGTCAGCGACGAGCTGACGGCCATTGCCGAAGTGGTACTGGAGAAGGTGCTGTCGCTGGCCTGGGCCGGGTTGCGGCGGCGTCACGGCGAGCCGCACTGCAAGGCCAGGGGCCGGCAACGGCGTGTGGCGTTTGCCATCATCGGCTATGGCAAGCTGGGCGGTGTCGAACTGGGCTACGGCTCTGATCTCGACCTGGTGTTCCTGCACGACAGCCGCGGCAGCGCGCAGCGTACCAGCGGCCCGAAACCGGTCGACAATGCGGTGTTCTTCGCCCGGCTCGGGCAGCGCGTGATCCACATGTTGGAAGCTTTTACCGCCGCCGGTATGCTCTACGAAGTGGATATGCGCCTGCGCCCTTCCGGCAACTCGGGGATGCTGGTCAGCGAGATCGACGCCTTTGCCGACTACCAGCTCAACGAGGCCTGGACCTGGGAACATCAGGCGCTGGTGCGGGCGCGGCTGGTAGCGGGCGAACGTGCGCTGGAAAAACCCTTCCAACGCGTGCGACGCCAGGTGCTGGTAGCCTGTGCCGACCAGCCCGGCTTGCGCGAGCAGGTGCGTGATATGCGCGAACGCATGCGTCGCGAACTGGGCTGGCGTGGCGCGGGATTTCACCTGAAACAGGACCCGGGAGGTATCGTTGATATCGAATTTATGGTGCAATACCTCGTCCTGCGCTGGAGCAAGGCCCACCCGGCATTGACCGGGCACACCGACACCATCAGTCTGCTGAAGGTGCTGGCGAGGGAAAGCCTGCTCAAGTCTGCGTATGCCCAGATCCTGATCGAGGCTTACCAGCAATACCGCGGCGTCCTCCACCGGCTGACGCTCGCCGAAGCGCGGCCGGTGATTGATGATGAACGGCTGGAGCGGCCACGCAGGCAAGTGCGCAAACTGTGGCGCGAGCTGATGGAAGATTGATAAAAATTTATTTAAATTTGAAGGAGAAGTTCGATGTCGATGGCTGACCGTGACGGTGTCATCTGGTATGACGGCGAAATGCGCCCCTGGCGCGATGCCACCACCCATGTGCTCACGCATACCCTGCACTACGGTATGGGCGTGTTCGAGGGCGTACGCGCCTATGACGCCGAACAGGGCACGGCGATCTTTCGCCTGCATGACCATACCGACAGGCTGTTCCGCTCTGCGCACATCCTGCAAATGCCCATGCCCTTCGACAAGGACACCCTCAACCAGGCGCAGCTCGACGTGGTGCGCGAGAACGGCCTGAGTTCCGCCTACCTGCGGCCCATGTGCTTCTACGGTTCCGAGGGGATGGGGCTGCGCGCCGACAACCTGAAAGTGCATGTCATTGTCGCTGCCTGGGAGTGGGGCGCCTATCTCGGCAAGGAAAACCTGGAAAAAGGCATTCGTATCCGCACCTCGTCCTACACGCGCCACCACGTCAACATCACCATGTGCAAGGCCAAGGCCAACGGCAACTACATGAACTCCATGCTGGCACTGCAGGAGGCGATGACCTGCGGTTATGATGAAGCCATGCTGCTGGATGCCGAAGGTTACGTGGCGGAAGGCAGCGGGGAGAACATTTTTATTGTCCGCAATGGCGTGCTCTACACCCCGGACCTGACCTCGGCGCTGGAAGGCATTACCCGTGCAACCATCATGACACTGGCGCAGGAACAGGGGCTTGAGATTCGCGAGAAGCGCATTACCCGTGACGAGGTGTATGTGGCGGACGAAGCCTTCTTTACCGGCACCGCCGCGGAGGTGACACCGATTCGCGAAGTGGATAACCGCACCATCGGCCAGGGTGGTCGCGGCCCGATTACCGAACAATTACAAACCCTGTATTTCGACCAGGTACACGGCCGCCGCGAGGACTATCCCGAATGGTTGTCGCTGGTCGGAGAGAATGGAGGATAAGCCTATGCCCGGTTCCAACACCGCCGTCGATGCGCGGAGCGGCAAGCGTTATATCGAGGCCAATGCCGAAAACCGCTACGAAGTGACGCGCGCTGACCTGCCGCTGCACTGCCCGATGGACGGCATGAGCCTGTGGAACTCGCACCCGCGGGTGTATTTGCCCATCGAGGACAGCGGTCGCGTCAAATGCCCTTACTGCGGCGCCGACTACGTGCTCAAGGACTAGGCGGCCGGCGGCGGTCGTGTCTCACGGTGCAAGCGCTGAGTCTTCCTGCATTGTATGGCGCTTCAGTGATGGCAAGCCGGGGCACGATGCGCAGAGCCTGGGGCTGGTGCAGGCCTTGCAGTCACGTTGTGATGTCGAAGTGTATGAGATGCCCGCCGGTCGTTGTGCTGCCGCGCTGGGCGCGTGGTTGACCGGGCGTTATGCGCCTGGGCGTGAATTGCCGTCGCCCGATCTTCTTGTCGGCGCGGGCCACGCAACCCACTGGCCCCTGCTGGCGGCGCGCCGCGCGCGCGGCGGACGCGCCGTGGTGCTGATGCAACCGAGTTTGCCCAACGCCCTGTTCGACCTGTGCCTGATCCCCGAACACGATACGCCTCACCGCGCATCTAATGTGCTGGTGACAACCGGGGTACTGAATACCCAGCGCGCATCGTCGCAGCGTATGCCGGAGCAGGGTCTGATCCTGCTGGGCGGGCCATCGCCGCATTATCGCTGGGATGATGCCGGGGTACTGGCGCAGATCGACGCGCTGTTGCGGGCGCGGCCACAGTGGCGCTGGCAGGTACTGGGTTCACGGCGGACACCGGACTCGATGCTGGCGTTACTGCGCGATCACGAGGGCGTCACGCTGTTGCCGGCCGACAGCCCGGATCACACCCTGGCCGGGTTGTTGTCTTCTGCCACTGAAGTCCGGGTCAGCGAGGACAGCGTATCGATGATTTACGAGGCGCTCACCTGCGCCGCGCCAACGGGTCTGTTGGCCGTCCCGCGGCGTAGCGCCAACCGCGTGACCGCCGGGGTCGATGCGCTGGTGGCGCGAGGCTGGGTGGCCGCGCCCGGCGACTGGCAAACCCCGCCGACCGCGCCGCCACTCGATGAGGCGGGACGTTGTGCAGACTGGATAATCGAGCGATGGCTGAACGTAAACTGACGGTCCTGCAACTGCTGCCGGAACTGGAGTCCGGTGGCGTCGAACGCGGCACCCTGGAAATCGCCCGTGGCCTGGTGAAAGCGGGACACCGTTCACTGGTGGTGTCCGCTGGTGGCCAGCTGGTCAGTCGCCTGACCGGGCAGGGGAGCGAACACATCGAGCTGCCGGTCGGGCGTAAATCCCTGTGGAGCCTGCGGCTGGTTTCACGCCTGCGGCGGTTGATGCTGGATGAATCCATCGACATCGTGCATGCGCGTTCGCGCCTGCCTGGCTGGCTGGCCTGGTTGGCCTGGCGCGGTCTGCCCGCCGAGTGGCGACCGGGCTTCGTGACGACGGTGCATGGTCTGTATTCCGTCAGCCGTTACAGCCGCATCATGACACGCGGCCAGCGGGTGATCGCAGTATCCGAATCCGCACGCCGTTATATTACCGACAACTACCCGAAGACCGAGGTGGCGCGCATCCGCGTGATCGAGCGCGGTATCGACCCGGAGATCTACCCCTTCGGTTTTCGTCCCGGCGATGCCTGGATCAGCCGCTGGTACCAGGATTTTCCTTTCCTGCTCGAACGGCACGTGTTGACGCTGCCCGGGCGTATCACCCGACTCAAGGGTCACGAGGACTTCCTGCACATGCTGGCGGGACTGGTCAAGGCCGGCTTGCCGGTTTACGGCCTGATCGTCGGCGGCGAAGACCCGCGCCACCGCGCCTATGCCGAACAACTGCAAGGCACAGTGCAAAAACTCGGGCTGGACGGGCTGGTGACCTTTACCGGTCAGCGCATGGACCTGCGCGATATCCTGTCGCTGTCCAACCTGGTGTTCTCCCTGTCGAACAAGCCGGAGTCCTTTGGCCGTACGGTCTGTGAGGCGCTCAGCCTCGGCGTGCCGGTGGTGGGCTACGATCACGGCGGCGTCGGCGAGACACTGGCGCGCGTCTACCCGCAGGGGCGTGTGCCGGTCGGTGACATCGACGCCCTGACGGCCAGGGTGCAACAGTTACTGGAACATCCTGAACCGGTCGACCCGGCTGCCTTCACCAGTGTGCAGGAGATGCAGGAGCGTACGCTGGCGCTCTACCGGGAGGTCGCACCTTCGTGATCAGCGCATGGTGGCTTCTGCCAGTGCTTGCCGCCGGATGGTTTTCCTGGCGTTATGCCTGGTGGCGGCCGACAGTGAACCTGCGCTACCCGCGTATCCTGATGTACCACATGATTACCGAACCGGTGGCGGGCGCGCGTTTCAACGGGCTGCGCGTTTCACCGTCGATGTTCGAACGGCAGTTGCGATGGTTGAAAGATAATGGCTGGCGAAGTTTTACCGTCAGCGAATTGATCGACCAGGCCGGTCAGGTCGGGGAGAAAGGCTTTGCCATCACTTTCGACGACGGCTATGCCGATAACGCCACGCGGGCCCTGCCACTGTTACAGCGGTATGGCTGCAAGGCCACCTTGTACCTGGTAGTGGATCGCCATGACCGCGACTGGTCGCGTGCGCGCAAGGCGCACCACGACAATGATGAACTGAAAGGCATTGCCAAACTCAGCGATGAACAGGTGGAAAGCCTGCTCGCCTCCGGCTGTTTCGAGCTTGGCGCGCACACCCTGACACACCCGAATTTTCTGGAACTCGACGACGCGGCACTCCAGCAGGAATTAATTGAAGCCAAACGCCAGCTGGAACAACGCTTCCAGGTACCGGTACGCAGTTTTGCCTATCCCTTCGGTTTGTATCGCCCGCCGCAGGTCGCGGCAGTCCGCGCGGCCGGTTACGACAGCGCCGTGACCGTGCGTGAAGGCATTGACAAGCCGGCTGACTGGAACCCGCTGGAACTGGCGCGCGTCAAGATCAGCGGGCGTGACGGCATGCTGGCATTCCGGCAACGTATGCGTACAGGGCGGCGTGGTGCCTGAGCGCAGGCGGGTCTGGGTATTGTCCGATGGTCAGCCGGGCCACGACAGCCGTTCGCAGGGGATCGTTCATGCGTTAAAGGCCGTGGTCCCGCTGGATGTCCATACCATCCATCTTGAACTGCGCATGGGGCTGGCGCGAAACGCATTGCGTTTCCTGCTGAACAAAACCGGCAGGCCGCGTTCTCTAAAGTCGCTCCGCTGGTTTTATCGTATGGATGCCTTGCCCGGGGGTGGCTGCGACCTGCTGATATCCGCCGGTGGTAAAACCTCCTTTGCCAATGCCTGGATTGCCGCCGTCACCGGTGTGCCAAATATCTTTGCCGGTACGCTGCGCCGGTTGTTGCCGCATCACTTCAGTGTCGTCATGACACTGGAAGCGGTGCCGGGTGCGGATAACAACCTGGTTGTTCCGCTGTTGCCTTCCACGATTGATGTGCCGCGGGCGACCGAACAGGGCGAACAACTACGTCAGCGTCTCGGCGATTCCGCGCAAGCTTACTGGCTGATGCTGATCGGCGGCAAGGGTGCAGGTTACCGGTACCGTCAGCGCGACTGGATACAACTCGCCCGACTCATGAATGTACTTGCAGAGCGATACGCTATTCGCTGGCTGCTGGTGACATCGCGCCGTACCGGTACATCGGGTGAACGCCTGCTCAGGCACAACATTGCGCCTGCATACCTGGCGCTCGCCTGCTGGAGCCGGTCCGGCGACCCCTACCAGCCGGAAGCCTGCCTGGGGGCAGCCGAACAGGTGTTCGTCAGCGAGGACAGCATGACCATGCTGACGGAAGCCATGTCGGCACAACGTCCCGTGTACAGTCTGTACCCTGAACAGGCCCTGCCGGATCACCGCTACGCGCAAGCCTTGCAGAATTATGTCGATGCCGGGCGGCTGCGCCGGTTAGCCCTCGCGGATCTGCTGGAACAGCCGGGATTGTTCGATACGCGGCGTTATGTCCCCAAAACCGTGCCGGAAAATGATCTGGGCCAAACGCTTTTGCAGCGCCTGGGCTGGTAAGACAAAAGCCGCCCACCCGGATGATCAGGTTGACAAAGTGGCTTATAAGGTTGACAATTTATCTCATAAAGTTTTCATTTAACTAGTTGTTATATAAAAAATTATGGTCGGAATCAGAAAACGAGGTGAGGAAATCCGGCAGTTTATCCTCGATAACGCCAGCCATCACCCGAAGGATGTCGTGAAACTGACGGCCAGTAATTTTGGTATATCCCGTCAGGCCGTCAACAAGCACATAAAACGCCTGCTTGAGCAGAAAGCCTTGCTGGCGCGTGGTACGACGCGTAATCGTCATTACCTTCTACACCCCCTGGTTCAATGGGAGCAGATTTACCCTCTCGATGGAAATCTGGAAGAAGACAGGATCTGGCACAATGATATTGCGCCACTGCTTGGTGAATTGCCGGGTAATGTAAAAGATATCTGGCACTACGGATTCACAGAGATCCTTAATAACGCTATCGACCATTCTCTTGGACAACACGTGCTCGTACAAGTGAAGAAGACCGCATCGAATGCTGAAGTTGTTGTTTACGATAATGGAGAAGGTATTTTCAGGAAGATACAACGTGAATTGAATTTATACGATGAGAGGCATTCAGTTCTCGAATTGGCGAAAGGAAAGTTAACGACAGACCCGGATAATCATACCGGTGAGGGCATCTTTTTTAGTTCAAGGATGTTCGATGATTTCAGAATTCTCTCGGGCAATGTGTACTTTTCACATACGCATGACAAGGTGGAAGACTGGATTGTCGAAAATCAGCGTTATCAAAGTGGGACAGGCGTATTCATGACGCTGAACAATAATGCAGACAGAACACCGAAACAGATATTTGACAGCTTTACTTCGGGTGAAGACTATGGCTTCACGAAAACCGTGGTTCCGGTTCGGCTTGCCCAGTATGGTGATGAAAAACTTGTCTCGAGGTCACAGGCTAAACGGCTACTCGACAGGGTGGACAAGTTTAGAACGGTGATATTCGATTTTGATGAAGTGGATTCCATTGGTCAGGCATTTGCTGATGAGGTTTTTCGTGTATTTCAACGGAGGCATCCTGATATCGAGTTGATATACATTAATACCAGTAAGCCCGTCAAAGAAATGATAAGCCGGGCGGTTAATCGCATTGAGTCCTGATGCTTCATGCATAAGGGTAAGCCTCACCCTCGGGCCGCGTCTTGAATCGGCGGTGTACCCACAGATACTGCTCGGGCATTTCCCGTATTACAGCTTCCAGTAGCGCATTCAGGCGCGTTGCGTCCTGTACCGGGTCATCCGATGGAAAATCCTCAAGAGCCGGATACAGCGTAAGCTGGTAGCCACTACCGTCTGCAAGCCGACAAGGATAGAAGGGTACCACGGCGGCCCCGCTGAGTTTTGCAATGCGTGAAGGGGTGCCGAGTGTCGACGCCTGCACGCCGAAGAAAGGCGCGAACACAGACTGACTGCCACCGTGGTTCTGGTCGGGCGCATACCACACCGGCATGCCGTTTTTCAGACTGGCAAGCAGGCCGCGCATATCGTCACGGGCAATGGCCTTGTCAAAACGGCGTTCGCGCGATCGGCGCATGACGGTTTCAAACAACGGGTTTTTGTGCTGACGGTAGAGCACATGAAACGGCGCGTGCAGGGCAAGCAGTCGACCGCCCAGTTCCAGGGTTGTGAAATGCGCACTGAGCAGGATCACACCTTTACCACGCGCCTGCGCGGCTTCCAGGTGTTCCAGGCCGTTGATGCGGGTAATACCGCGCAGGGTTTTCTCGTTGCCCCACCAGCACAGGGCGGTTTCGATAATGCCGCAACCCAGTGACTCGAAGTGCGCTTTCAGCAGGGCCGCGCGTTGTGGCGGGGTTTGTTCAGGGAAACACAGCGCCAGGTTGACCTCGGCGATATGCCGCCGTTGCTTTGCCAATTGCAGGGCCAGTCGGCCCATCAGCCGGCCAATACGCATCTGCCAGCGCCAGGGCAGGAGAATGATACTCCGCAGTACACCGAACATCAGCCAGGTCGGCCAGAAGCGTGGCATCAGAAAGCGGGCAGAGACGCTGGCGGGTGGTGTGGACACGCGCGCCATTGTAACAAAGCCGCTGGCTGTTATGATCGCAGCGTGATACGTGTTTATACTTTGTTGTTGTACCTTGCGCTGCCGCTGGCATTCTTGCGGCTATGGTGGCGGGGATTCCGCCTGCCCGGCTACCGTCGCTACTGGCGCGAGCGTCTGGGCGTTGTAAACGGGTTTGACGACACCTCCCCGGCGATCTGGCTGCACGCGGTATCGGTCGGTGAAGTGCGCGCGGCCGCGCCACTGGTAAATGCCTTGTTGCAACGCTACCCGCAATCCCCCCTGTTGCTTACCACCACGACGCCCACCGGGCGCGATACCGCCATGCAATTATTCGGTCAGCGGGTGCGCTACGCCTATCTGCCCTGGGACCTGCCGTTTGCGGTGAAGCGTTTTTTGTCCTCGGTCAGGCCGGGGAAAGCCATTGTGATGGAAACCGAGCTGTGGCCGAATCTGTTTCATCAGTTGAAGCAAGGGGGCATCCCGCTGTACCTGGTGAATGCAAGGCTTTCCGATGCTTCGCTGCAGGGCTATCGTCGTATACGGCCGCTGACACGCAGCACGCTGGCGTGCGTGACGGGCATTGCCGCACAGAGTGACATAGCGATGAAACGATTTATCTTGCTGGGTGCGGCGCCGGACGCGTTACACCATGCCGGGAACCTGAAATATGAAGCCGGCTTGCCCGAAGACTTCGAGCGTTACGTCGGGAGTTTGCAACGCAGTTTCGGGCAGCGCGAAGCGATGTGGGTGGCCGGCAGTACGCACCCGGGTGAGGAGCCTGTGGTGCTGGCCGTACATCAGCACTTGCTGCGGGAGAACCCGGATTGCCTGTTATGGCTGGTGCCGCGCCACCCGGAACGGGCTGCCGAACTGGTGCTGTTGAGTGAACAGGCCGGTATGCGCGTCGTGTTGTATTCGGAGTTTTTACGCGAAGGAGAAGGGCTGGTGACTTGCCCGAACCCGGACCGGCTGCAGCTTATCGTCGTCGATGTGCTGGGTGTACTGGTCTACCTCTATGGACTGGCGCCGGTGGCGTTCCTTGGCGGTAGCCTGGCGCCGCACGGCGGACACAACCCGCTGGAAGCCCTGCAGGCCGGTTGCGCGGTAGTGAGCGGGGCGCATGTTGATAACTTTGCGGAAGTCTATCAGCAACTGGATAGCGCCGGGGCCGTGACCTGTGCCGACGATGAAGACTCACTGGCAAAAGCCTTAGCGACGCTGCTTGGTGACGGCGCATTGCGCCAGCAACAGCTTGCTGCGGGGGAGCAGGTGCTGAAAAGGAATCGTGGTGCGCTCGCGCGAGTGCTGGCGATGCTTGCCCCCTCCGTCATTGCGAGGCGCGGAGCGCCGTGGCAACCTCCGTCCGGATAGTGCCCGACTCGAAGAGATTGCCGCGCTTCGCTCGCGCCCTGAAGGATGGCGAAGACATCCTGAGGAAGTACTCCTGGGGTGCAATGACGGGTTAGTCAGCGGGTCCCTGGTGTGACACTCCGCGTCGTTTTGCCATGGCGCGGCCAATGTCTTCCAGCTGGCGTGCGCTGAGGCTGTGCTGGGCCAGAAACAGCAGTTCGCGGTTTTCCGTGTCGATGTGTTCGCGGTACGCGTGACAGAACTGTGCAACGTGATCGGGGAAATCGGGATTTTCCGGTAGCGTCGTGGTCTGTTTCAGATCAGCCGCGAGTTGCTGCCAAAGCGCATCCAGTTGTTGGTGGTCCTGTTTCAGCTTGTAGATAATTTCCGCCAGTTTCAGCGACTGCCCGTTCAGCAGTGGGAACAGGTCCTGTTCCTCGTCCTGGTGGTGTTGTACCGCACTGGTCGTAAAGTAGCGGGTGATCCGGGTGATGGCCGAGCGCGCCTCGTCGTCAAGGCCCTTGTCGCGCAGGTGCGGCACGAGTTTTTCCAGGGTGTCGCAGTTGGCCAGCATGCGTTCGTGACAGGCGCGCAACAGGCCCAGCGGGTCAGTAAAATCCGGGATATCAGGAGTGAGAGTGTCGTTCATGGTTTGCCTGTGGATGCCAGTGCGCGATTGACTTCAACCATATCTTCGCGTGACAGGATGCCGGCCGCCTGTTTCAGGCGCAGTTGGTCGACCACATACTGTGACCGTGCGCGCGCGTAGTTGAGCTTCGCCTTGAAGTATTCCCGTTGGGCATTCAGTACATCGACGATGGTGCGGGTGCCAACTTCAAAACCGGCCTGTTCCGCTTCCTGCGCGACACGGGTTGAATCCAGTGCGGCATCCAGTGCGCGAACCTGGGCGATGTCGGTACGGATACCCCGCCAGGCATTGCGCGTGTCCAGCTCGGCGGTGCGTACGGCCTGTTGCAGGCGTTGGGTGGCTTCCTCGAAACGGCGGCGCGCCTGGCGGGTGCGTGAGTTTACGATGCCACCCTGGTAGAGCGGAATATTAAGCTGCAGGCCGATCTGGTTGTCCAGGCGTGTAAACGGTACGATACCGCCGAAGTTGAGGTCCTGGTAGGTGCTGCGGGCATCGATGTCCAGCGTTGGCAGGTGGCCGGCGCGCTGGCGGCGCATTTCCTGGCGTGCCGCTTCGCTGCTTGCCTGCGCGGAAAGCACTTTCAGGTTCTGTTGCTTCGCTTGGTCGATCCAGTGTTCGGGGGAATCCGGTTCGGGACGCGCGAGTTTCAGGTCGGTGCGTAACGGGCTGATGTTGTCGAAGGACTTGCCGGCCAGTTCACTGAGTGCATCGCGGGCGCCTTCGAGGTCGCTGACAGCACGAATTTCCTGGCTGACAGCCGTATCGTAACGGGCCTGTGCGGCCTTCACATCAGTAATCGCGATCAGGCCGACATCGAAGCGCTGTTTAGCCTGGTCCAGCTGGCGACCGATAGCGCTTTTTTCCGATTCCGCAAATTCCAGGTTGTGCTGTGCATCGAGGACGGCGAAGTAACGTTCCGCCGTATCGATCATCAGGGTTTGCTGTGCGTCGGCATAATCCGCTTCCGCACCGGCAATGGTGCTGTCGGCCTGCTTGAGGGCAATCCAGCTGTCGTAGTGAAACAGTGGCTGGACCAGGTTGATGCTGGCCAGTCTGTCCGTGCTGAAGGTGGCGTCCTGGGTGGGATGGAAGCTTTTAAACCGTTTGCGGGTCACAGAACCGCTTGCGTTCAGGGTAG
>JALWRY010000291.1:11330-17341 GCA_027080445.1 Thiohalobacter sp.
GACCAGAAGCAGGCTAATCGCGGTTAAAAACGTTTTCATATCAATAGGTCGGCATGTGCGGGTCAACTTCCCGGGCCCAGGCATTGACGCCACCGGCCAGGTTGATGACATTGGTGAATCCCTCGTTTTCCAGGAAATGACAAACCACGCGACTGCGGATGCCATGGTGACAGATCACCACAATCTCATCCTCGCTGTCGAATTCATGGGTATGCTCACTGATCTGGCGCATGGGAATCAGGGTTGATCCCTCGATGCTTGCCTTGTCGAATTCCCACGGTTCGCGCACGTCGAGCAATAACGGCTTATTACCTGTCTCGCGGAGATAGGCTTCCAGTTCTGTGGCAGTGAACTCGCGCATGTTCAGAAACGGAAGGTCTCCGGCCGGGGCGCATTGATCAGCGGTGGAACGGAAATCTCGAACAGGCTTTCCTGGCTCCATTCCTGGTCGCTATTACGGGTAATCAACAGGGCCTGCATGATCGGGGGGTTGCCAACAATCACGAACAGGCGGCCACCCGGTTTGAGCAAGGTGTGATAACCGTGATGCAGCAGCGGCAAGGAGCCGGTGACGGCGATGGCGTCATAGCGTTCTGCGCTATCCAGGCCCTGTGCAGCATCAACGTTCTCGAAGCTGACATTGCGAATGCCGTGAGCTTCGAGCTTGTTGCCGGCCGATTCAATGAAGTCCGCGAAAATATCCACAGAATGCACCTTGCCCGCCAGCTTCGCCAGGCAGGCGGTGAGGTAGCCGCTGCCGGTGCCGATTTCCAGCACGCGGTCTTTGGGGTTCAGCAGCAGGCTTTGCAGCAATCGTCCTTCCAGTTTGGGCGGCATCATCACCTGCTCGTGCGGCAGCGGCACGCTGATGTCGGAAAACGCCAGTGCGCGGTAACGCTCGGGTACAAAGTCCTCGCGCGGCGTCGTGTTGAGCGTTTCAAGTACCTGATCATCAAGCACATCCCAGGGGCGGATCTGCTGCTCGATCATATTGAAGCGGGCTTCCTCGATATTTAATGCGTTCATCAGGGTTATTTCCTCCGTCTGCGATTAAGGGTACTGGCGTGTGCGGGTGCTTGCAATAGTTCCACCTTTTAGATGGATGGCACTAAGTTAAGCCACAAAGGGTCGTACATCCGTCATCCCGGTACCGGATCGAGTCCGGCACAGGCTCTGCACCGGGATGACGGAGGTTATTTTGGCTTAACGTAGTGCCATTCCCGTCCGAGTTGATTCATATCAAGACAGCCTGGCCCGCAAGCGTTTACCCTCTCGCTTGTGAAGGTCAAGGCAGTCGCAGAAAGCGACACCGTTCCTTTTCTGGTCGGGGTTCATCCCTGGTATTTTTCGTAGTGGAGTTTCTAATGCGCTGTACTACCAGTCGTCGCCGGGCCTGGCTGCAAGGGTTGGCTGTGCTAGTAGGATTGTTCGTCGCCGGAATCCTTCCCCTGACTGCCGAGGGGACGGGCATGACAGAACAGCAGCAGCTGACGGCCCTGTCATTCTTTCCCGGGGCAGACCGGTTGAGCGATTTTACCGGCAAACCGCCGGCCGCAACTGTCTACCGGCAGGGGAAGGCGGTGGGCTATCTGTTTCATAGCAAGGATGTAGCCCCTTTCCCGGCCTATTCCGGCAAGCCGGTCGATGTTCTGATCGGCATCGACCTCCAGGGTAAAATTATTGGCGCCAAGGTGCTTGAGCAACACGAACCTATCCTGCTGGTCGGGATCCCGGTACAGAAGTTGTATGACTTTGTCGCTCAGTATGTCGGCAAGCATGTCCTTGATGAGGTTGGTATCGGCAGTGGCAAGGGCGATGTGGATACCATCAGCGGTGCGACCGTGACTTCGGCGGTGGTTAACCGAACGATCATGCACGCGGCCCGCAGGATTGCCGTTGCACGGGGAATCATCAACGCCCGGCAGGCCCATCAGGTACCCATGGCCAGGGTTCGCAAAGACCTGTTCTACCCGGCCACATGGCCACAGTTGCTCAAGCAGAAAGGTGCTATCGGCCATCTCCTGATCACCACTGGCGACGTACACCGGGCGTTCCTGAACACCCCGGCAGCCACACCACAGCCAGACGATCCCTCGGCACCTTTCGCAGACATCGATTTCGCCTACCTGAATGCACCGGTTATCGGCCGGAATTTACTCGGAGACGAGCAGTACCGCTGGTTGATGTCCAAACTTGGGCCGGGAGACCACGCTATTGCGGTACTCGGTAACGGCTACTCTTTCAAGGGTTCCGGTTATGTCCGTGGTGGTATCTTTGACCGTATCCATGTGATTCAGAATGGGCAGCAGATACTGTTCCATGACTTTAACTATGAGCGGTTGGCAGATCTGTATATCAAAGGGGTTCCCGCCTTCAGGGAAAAGGCTATCTTTATTATTCGCAAGGCCAGTCAGTTCAATCCTGGTCTGCCCTGGCAGCTCGAGCTGCTGGTACGGCGTCAGACAGGACCACTGAAGAGTGTGTTCCGGGCCTTTCAGGCCAGTTACCGGTTGCCAGCTGACTATCTGGAAAAGCCCGTCGCGATGAAGGAGGCTCCGCTGTGGGTTACTCTGTGGCAAGGGCAGCAGGTTGGTATCATCGTACTCACGGCGGGACTGGCCTTCCTGTTTGTCATCCTTGCCTTCCAGGACTGGTTAGTCAGGCGGCCGAAGCTGTTCAATCGTATTCGGGTCGCCTACCTGATTTATACCCTGGTCTTTATCGGCTGGATTGCACTGGGTCAGCTCTCGGTAGTGAATGTGTTTGCCTTCATTCATTCCATTACGCATCAGTTCCGATGGCAGACTTTCCTGATAGACCCGATGGTCTTTATCATCTGGTCCTTTGTTGCCGTTACCCTCCTGCTGTTCGGGCGAGGTATCTATTGCGGCTGGCTGTGTCCTTTTGGCGCCTTTCAGGAACTGATCAGCAAGCTGGCCCGCAGGCTGCACGTACCCCAGTTTAACTTCCCGCTGATGGTGCATGAGCGCTTGTGGGCAGTGAAGTACATCATCCTGCTGGCACTGTTCGGAATTTCACTGCAATCGGTCAATCTGGCAGAGCGTTATGCCGAGGTTGAGCCCTTCAAGACTGCGATCTCACTGCACTTCCAGCGCCAGTGGCCCTTTGTCATCTATGCCGTGGTGTTGCTGATCGCTTCGGTATTCAACACCAAGTTCTATTGCAAATACCTTTGCCCGCTGGGCGCAGCCCTGGCGGTGGTTGGGAGAAACCGGATCTTCGAGTGGCTGCGGCGGCGCAAGGAGTGCGGGCATCCCTGCCAGGTATGCGCTGTCGAGTGCGAGGTTCAGGCAATCAGGGAGACCGGCGAAATTAACTATAACGAATGTCACTACTGTCTCGATTGCCAGAAGACATACTGGAATGAATACAAGTGTCCACCGCTGGTGATGCGCCGGAAGCGGAAGGAACGCCATGCGAAGAAAATCGGGCGCAAGGAAAAGGATGGGGAAAAGAGAGTGGAGCTGCCAGCGGGTAGCATCGAAGTGGATGTTCCCGGTAACGGCTCCAGATGATGACATCATGATACACCTGTGGGTGTAGGAGGTACGAAAAGTGAGTAACGACGACAAACAGGACAGCAACAACGATGACCAGCAAGAAGGACTGACCAGACGCGAATTTCTTGGCACCTCGGCCCTCGCCGGTGCTGCCAGTGTAGGGTTGGGTACAGGTGTCCTCGGTATCTCCCAGATGGCTCGGGCTGGCGAGACGGAGGCTGACAACCACGAGGTGGCCCCCGGTGATCTGGACGAGTACTACGGTATCTGGAGTGGTGGTCATTCCGGCGAAGTAAGAATACTCGGTCTTCCCTCCATGCGTGAATTCATCCGTATCCCGGTGTTCAATGTCGATTGCACCACCGGCTGGGGGATCACCAACGAGAGTAAACGTATCCGGGGTGAAAATGCGCCGCTCAACGGTGACTTGCATCACCCTCATATGAGTATGACCGACGGCCACTATGACGGTCGTTATATTTTTGCCAATGACAAGGCTAATGGTCGTATAGCGCGGATCCGCTGCGATATTATGAAGACTGACCGGATCATCAAGATCCCCAATGTCCCGGCAATCCATGGATTACGCGTGCAGCGCGTGCCGAAGACCGGTTATGTTTTCTGCAACGGGGAGTTCCGGGTTCCCTTACCCAACGATGGTCACAATCTGGATGACCCGGAGAAGTATCAGTCTCTCTTCACGGCGGTTGATGGTGACACCATGGAGGTTGCCTGGCAGGTGCTGGTCGACGGTAATCTGGACAATAATGATGGTGACTATAGCGGAAAATACGCCGCTTCCACCTGTTACAACTCAGAGAATGCGGTCACGTTGTCCGGGTTCATGCATAATGAGCGCGACTGGGTCGTGGTATTCAATATCGCCCGTATCGAGGCGGCGGTGAAGGCGGGTAACTACAAGACTATCGGTGATTCCAAAGTGCCGGTTGTGGACGGCCGTCACGGGTCCAGGTTGACGCTGTACATCCCTGTACCCAAGAGCCCGCATGGCTGCAACGCTACGCCTGACGGCAAGTATGTGGTTGCGGCTGGCAAGCTGTCGCCGACCTGTACCGTCATCTCATGGGACAAGGTGGACAAGTGGTTTGCCGGTAAGCTCAAAAAGCCGCGTGATACCGTGGTGGCGGAACCCGAGCTGGGTCTGGGGCCACTGCACACCGCTTTTGATGGCCGTGGCAACGCCTATACCACGTTGTTTATCGACAGCCAGTCGGTGAAGTGGAATATTGCCGATGCAATCCGGGCCTATCAGGGAGAAAAGGTCAATTACATCCGCGACAAAATGGATGTGCAGTATCAGCCTGGCCACAACCATTCGAGTATGGGCGAGACCCGCGATGCGGACGGCAAGTGGCTGGTGTCATTGAATAAATTCGCCAAGGACCGGTTCCTGCCGGTAGGGCCTTTGCATCCGGACAACGACCAGCTGATTGATATCTCCGGCAAGCGGCAGAAACTGGTGCATGACGGCGCCGTATTCAGTGAACCGCATGACGGAATCATCGTTCACCGCAGTAAGTTGATGAACAAGACCCTGAAGATCTGGGATCGCAAGGACCCCTTCTTCGCCGAGACCGTGGCCATGGCCAGGAAAGATGGTATCACCCTCGAAAGCGACAGCAAGGTGATCCGGGATGGTAAGCGTGTACGGGTTTACATGACGTCCTCCGCGCCTGTTTTCGGTCTCACCTCATTCAAGGTCAAGCGAGGTGATGAGGTTACCGTGGTCGTTACCAATATCGACAAGATCGAGGATCTCACTCATGGTTTTTGCCTGACAGGACACGGCGTCAACATGGAGATCGGTCCTCAGGCAACCTCCTCGGTGACCTTCATCGCCGATCAGCCGGGAGTACACTGGTACTACTGCACCTGGTTCTGTCATGCGCTCCATCTGGAGATGCGGGGGCGGATGCTGGTCGAGGCCTGAGTCATGAAGGCCGACGCCAACGAGCGTGATATACCGGGAAAAGGTGGTGCGCGTTACCACCGACACCGGTTCACGCTGGCGGCGTGGTGCATGCTCTGCCTTTTTCTGCCCGGGCTCTGGCTCTACCCGGTGTCAGATGCCCGGGCACAGACGCGGGTAGTGGGGCCTGCCGATAACGTCCAACAGGTGCTGAACCACGCCGGGGCGGGCGATCATATTCATTTCCGCTCCGGCATCTATCCCGTACACCTGCGTATCGATAAACAGCTGATCCTCGTGGGTGAGTCCGGCGCCGTGCTCGACGGTGGCGGTAAGGGTAATGTGGTTACGATTCAGGCCCCCGGGGTTGTGGTTCGGGGTCTGGAAATCCGTCATTCCGGCACCGATTTGACGGCTATGAATGCGGGGATATTTGTGGCCAGCCGCGCGCAGGGGATACGAATCGAGCACAATCACCTGAATGCTGTACTGTTCGGTATCTGGCTCGATGGTTGCAGTGGCGCAGTGATCCGTGGCAATCATATTCACGGACTGCCCGC
>JALWRY010000292.1 GCA_027080445.1 Thiohalobacter sp.
GAAGCGGCGCTGAAGCCCAAGAGCGATGACAAGGAAATCGCCCTGGCAGACCTGTCGCCGTGGCCCTGGTTGCAGCAGTTACTCGACAGCGTCGAGTACAAGGGCGATACCATCACCTGGGGCAAGCTGAAGGAAGTGCTGGCTGAGCGTGGTTCGGACATCCTCGATGTGATGACCACCCTGGTGGATATTTGTGATGGCAAGGGCGTGGTGGATGATATCGACCACCTCGGCAACCGTCGCATCCGCTGCGTGGGCGAGATGGCGGAAAATGTTTTCCGCATCGGCCTGGTGCGTGTCGAACGCGCCGTGCGTGAACGTCTCAGCGTGGCGGAATCGGAAAGCCTGATGCCGCAGGAGCTGATTAACGCCAAGCCGGTTGCTGCGGCGATCAAGGAGTTTTTCGGTTCCAGCCAGTTGTCGCAGTTTATGGACCAGAACAACCCGCTGTCGGAAGTGACACACAAACGCCGCGTATCGGCGCTTGGCCCGGGCGGCCTGACGCGTGAACGCGCCGGCTTTGAAGTCCGCGATGTACACCCTACGCACTACGGTCGTGTTTGCCCGATTGAAACACCGGAAGGCCCGAATATCGGCCTGATCAATTCGTTGGCCGTGTACTCGCGCACCAACGAATACGGGTTCCTGGAAACACCGTACCGCAGGGTTGTCGACAGCGTGGTGACTGACGAAGTCGATTACCTGTCGGCGATTGAGGAAGGCGAGTTTGTGATCGCCCAGGCCAACGCCAATACTGATGAAAAGGGCCGGCTTATCGACGAGCTGGTGTCCTGCCGTCACAGGAACGAGTTCACGCTGTCGACCCCGGACAAGGTCAATTACATCGATGTGTCACCGAAACAGATCGTTTCGGTGGCGGCTGCCCTGATCCCGTTCCTCGAACACGATGACGCCAACCGCGCATTGATGGGCTCCAACATGCAACGCCAGGCGGTTCCGACCTTGCGCGCCGAGAAGCCGCTGGTGGGTACCGGTATCGAGCGTACTGTGGCGGTTGATTCCGGTGTGACGGTTGTTGCCCGGCGCGGCGGCGTGGTGGATTCGGTAGATGCCGGTCGTATCGTGGTGCGTGTCAATGACAACGAGACGGAAGCCGGCGAGGCAGGTGTGGATATCTACAACCTGACCAAGTACACCCGCTCCAACCAGAACACCTGCATCAACCAGCGCCCGCTGGTCTCGCCGGGTCACGTGGTCGCGCGCGGCGATGTGCTGGCCGATGGGCCGAGTACGGATCTTGGCGAACTGGCGCTGGGACAGAACCTGCGTGTCGCGTTCATGCCCTGGAACGGTTACAACTTCGAGGATTCCATCCTCATCTCAGAGCGCGTGGTACAGGAAGACCGCTTCACTACCATTCATATTGAAGAGCTGACCTGCGTGGCCCGCGATACCAAGCTGGGTCCGGAAGAAATTTCCGGTGATATCCCCAATGTCGGTGAAGGCGCACTGGGTAAACTGGATGAATCCGGCATTGTGTATATCGGTGCGGAAGTCAAACCGGGCGATATTCTCGTCGGCAAGGTGACGCCCAAGGGTGAAACCCAGCTGACACCGGAAGAAAAGCTGCTGCGCGCTATCTTCGGTGAGAAAGCCTCCGATGTGAAGGATACCTCCCTGCGTGTACCGTCAGGTATGGACGGTACGGTGATCGACGTGCAGGTGTTTACCCGCGACGGCGTTGACAAGGATGCGCGTGCCCTGCAGATCGAGGACGAGCAGGTGGCCGGGGTCAAGAAGGACCTCAATGACCAGCTGCGTATCATGGAAGGGGATATCTTCCAGCGCGTCGAAAAGCTGCTGGTGGGCAAGACGGCTGCTGGCGGTCCTGCCGGTCTGAAGGCGGGTGCGAAGATTACCGCGTCCTACCTGGAAGGACTGGACAAGGACAAGTGCTTCGAGGTCAGGCTCAAGAACGAGGACGACAATGCGCAGCTGGAAGCGGCCTCGCAGCAGCTGAAGGCTGTCCGTGAAGAGTTTGATCGCCGCCTGGAGGAAAAACGCAACAAGATTACTGCCGGTGACGACCTGGCGCCGGGCGTGCTGAAAATGGTCAAGGTCTACCTGGCCGTCAAGCGTCGTATCCAGCCGGGTGACAAGATGGCCGGTCGTCACGGTAACAAGGGTGTCATCTCCATGATCGTGCCGGTGGAAGACATGCCGTACGATGAAAATGGTACCCCGGTCGATATCGTGCTGAACCCGCTCGGCGTGCCATCACGTATGAACATCGGCCAGGTGCTGGAAACGCATCTTGGCTGGGCCGCATCGGGACTTGGCGTGCGTATTGGCGAAATGCTTGATGCGAAGGCGAAAGTTCAGGAGTTGCGCAAGTACCTGGATGATATCTATAACTACAGTGGCAAGAAAGAAGACCTCGACTCATTGACCGATGAGGAAATCATCGCCATGGCGAATAACCTGCGCAAGGGTGTGCCGATGGCGACGCCGGTCTTCGATGGTGCGGCGGAAGAGGAAATCAAGCGTATGCTGAAACTCGCGGGCCTGCCCGAGAGTGGACAGACCACGCTCTACAACGGCCGTACCGGTGAACCCTTCGAGCGCCAGGTCACGGTGGGTTATATGTATATCCTGAAGCTGAACCACCTGGTCGACGACAAGATGCACGCGCGTTCGACCGGGCCGTACAGCCTGGTGACCCAGCAACCGCTGGGCGGCAAGGCGCAGTTCGGTGGTCAGCGCTTCGGTGAAATGGAGGTGTGGGCGCTGGAAGCCTACGGCGCCGCCTACACCTTGCAGGAAATGCTGACGGTCAAGTCCGACGATGTGAACGGCCGCACCAAGATGTACAAGAATATCGTCGACGGCAACCATTATATGGAAGCCGGTATGCCCGAGTCCTTCAACGTGCTGGTGAAGGAAATTCGATCGCTGGGTATCAGCCTGGAACTGGAACAGGACTGAGGGAGACAACATGAAAGATTTACTTAATCTGCTCAAGCCGCAAGGTCACACCGACGACTTCGATGCCATTCGCATCGGACTGGCGTCTCCGGACCTGGTTCGTTCCTGGTCGTATGGCGAGGTCAAAAAGCCCGAGACCATTAACTACCGTACCTTCAAGCCGGAACGCGACGGCCTGTTCTGCGCCAAGATCTTCGGACCGGTCAAGGACTACGAATGCCTGTGCGGCAAGTACAAGCGCCTCAAGCACCGTGGCGTGGTCTGCGAAAAGTGTGGTGTTGAAGTCACGCTGGCCAAGGTGCGCCGCGAGCGCATGGGCCACATCGAACTGGCCAGCCCGGTGGCGCACATCTGGTTCCTGAAATCGCTGCCGTCGCGCATCGGCCTGTTGCTGGACATGACGCTGCGCGATATCGAGCGCGTGCTGTATTTTGAAGCCTTCGTGGTGATCGACCCGGGTATGACCACGCTGGAGCGCGGTCAGTTGCTGTCGGAAGAAGCCTACCTGGAAGCCATCGAGGAAAACGGTGACGAGTTCGATGCACGCATGGGCGCGGAAGCCGTGTTCGAACTGCTGCGCGACCTGGACCTGCCGAAGGAAATCATCCAGCTGCGCGAAGACATGGGCGCCACCAAGAGTGAAACCAAGCTCAAACGCCTGGGCAAGCGACTGAAACTGGTCGAGTCCTTCATCGAGTCCGGCAACAAGCCCGAATGGATGGTCATGACCGTGCTGCCGGTGCTGCCGCCGGAACTGCGTCCGCTGGTGCCGCTGGATGGCGGTCGTTTTGCGACATCCGATCTCAATGATCTGTATCGCCGCGTTATCAACCGCAACAATCGTTTGAAGCGCCTGCTGGAACTGAACGCGCCTGATATCATCGTGCGTAACGAAAAGCGCATGCTGCAGGAATCCGTCGATGCGCTGCTCGACAACGGTCGTCGCGGACGCGCCATTACCGGCACCAACAAGCGCCCGCTCAAGTCGCTCGCCGACATGATCAAGGGCAAGCAGGGCCGTTTCCGTCAGAACCTGCTCGGCAAGCGCGTCGATTACTCCGGTCGTTCCGTGATCGTGGTGGGCCCGACCCTGCGCCTGCACCAGTGCGGCCTGCCCAAGCGCATGGCGCTGGAACTGTTCAAGCCGTTCATTTTCAGCAAGCTGCAACTGCGCGGCCTGGCGACCACCATCAAGGCCGCCAAGAAGCTGGTCGAGCGTGAAGGCCCCGAGGTGTGGGATATTCTTGAAGAGGTCATCCGTGAACACCCGGTCATGCTCAACCGCGCGCCGACCCTGCACCGTCTGGGTATCCAGGCGTTTGAGCCGACCCTGATCGAGGGTAAGGCCATCCAGCTGCATCCGCTGGTCTGTGCGGCCTTCAACGCCGACTTCGACGGTGACCAGATGGCTGTTCACGTACCGCTGTCGCTGGAAGCCCAGCTGGAAGCGCGTACCCTGATGATGTCCACCAATAACATCCTGTCGCCGGCCAGTGGTGAACCGATTATCGTGCCGTCACAGGACGTGGTGCTGGGCCTGTACTACATGACCCGTACGCGTGTAAACGCGAAGGGCGAAGGCATGATGTTTGCCGACGTGTCGGAAGTGCATCGGGCCTACCAGACCGGTGTGGCGGACCTGCATGCCAGTGTCAAGGTGCGACTGAAAGACAGTAACCTCACAGAGGATGGCGTGCTTGAGCACCGTACCCGCGTGATGG
>JALWRY010000293.1 GCA_027080445.1 Thiohalobacter sp.
CTTCCAGTGACATGCGTATCCCGGAACCGGGTTCGCGCATCAGCAGCGGTTCCTCCGCCAGTCGTTCGAAAGGAATATTTTTTTCCCTGGCCAGTGGGTGTTCCACGCTGGCAAACATCACCAGCTGATCGTCCAGGAAGGCATGGACTTCCACACCATCGGTGTTTTCAGGAAGGCTGGACAGTATGTACAGGTCGTCGACATTATCTTCCATTCGCGCCAGTACACCGGCCCGATTGGTGACCTTCAGGTGCGGCTCGACCTTGGGGTGCAGGCGCATGAACGCGCCCAGGAAGTCGGGCAGGAAATACTTGGCCGTTGTGGCGACAGCTATCCTGAGCGGGCCGGCAACCTCGCCGCGCAGTTCGTCGATCACATCTTCAAAGGCGGCCAGACGTCCGAATACGTCGCGGCAAGCCTCCAGCAGTGCATCACCGGCTGCCGTGCGATAAATCCGTTTGCCGATCTGCTCGAAGAGGTCGCTGCCCAGTTGTTCTTCCAGGCGCTTTATTTGAATGGAAACAGCGGGTTGTGACAGGTGTACCTCTTCGGCGGCACGGGTAAAGCTGCTGTTGCGTGCGACGGCCTCAAAGAGCCGCAATTGCTGGAAGGTCGCGTGAATCATGGTTATATATTAACAAAAGTAAATGAAAAATATTAAAACAATTAACTATTATTTATCTTCATCTCTCACTAGAGTCAACGCTGCCTCGACGGCAGGCCACATGTAACAGGCCGCCGGTTTCGGCAGAACCACTGAATGAACCAATGGGAGAGTTGCAATCATGGCAGTCAAAACCTACAGCGCGGGTGTGAAAGAATACCGCGAAACTTACTGGATGCCCGATTACACGCCGAAGGAAACCGATCTTCTGGCGTGTTTCAAAATCACCCCGCAGGAAGGCGTGCCACGCGAAGAGGCGGCTGCCGCGGTTGCCGCCGAGTCGTCAACCGGTACCTGGACCACCGTGTGGACCGACCTGCTGACCGATCTCGATCACTACAAGGGCCGTGCCTACGCCATCGAAGACGTGCCGGGCGACGATACGGCTTTTTATGCGTTCATCGCTTATCCCATCGACCTGTTTGAAGAAGGTTCCGTGGTCAACGTGTTCACCTCGCTGGTGGGTAACGTGTTCGGCTTCAAGGCTGTGCGCGCCCTGCGCCTGGAAGACGTGCGTTTCCCGATCGCCTATGTCATGACCTGTAATGGACCCCCGCACGGTATTCAGGTCGAGCGCGACATCATGAACAAGTATGGTCGTCCGCTGCTGGGTTGCACCATCAAGCCCAAGCTGGGGCTGTCCGCCAAGAACTATGGCCGCGCCTGTTACGAAGGTCTGCGCGGTGGCCTGGACTTCACCAAGGATGACGAAAACGTCAACTCCCAGCCATTCATGCGCTGGCGTCAGCGTTTCGACTTTGTTATGGAGGCGATCAACAAGGCCGAGGCCGAGACCGGCGAGCGCAAGGGGCATTACCTGAACGTGACCGCACCGACCCCGGACGAGATGTTCAAGCGTGCCGAGTACGCCAAGGAACTCGGCGCCCCGATCATCATGCATGACTACATCACCGGCGGTTTTTGCGCCAACACCGGGCTGGCCCAGTGGTGCCAGGAGAACGGTTTGCTGTTGCACATCCATCGCGCCATGCACGCCGTACTCGACCGCAACCCGCACCACGGCATCCATTTCCGGGTACTGACCAAGATCCTGCGCCTGTCCGGCGGCGATCACCTGCACACCGGTACAGTGGTCGGCAAGCTGGAAGGCGACCGTGCCTCCACGCTGGGCTGGATCGATCTGCTGCGCGAGAGCTATATCAAGGAAGACCGCAGCCGCGGTATCTTCTTCGATCAGGACTGGGGTTCCATGCCGGGCGCCTTTGCCGTGGCCTCGGGCGGCATCCATGTCTGGCATATGCCGGCGCTGGTTACCATCTTTGGCGACAACTCCGTGTTGCAGTTTGGCGGCGGTACGCTGGGGCACCCCTGGGGTAATGCCGCCGGGGCCGCAGCCAACCGCGTGGCGCTGGAAGCCTGTGTGGAAGCGCGTAACCAGGGTCGTCAGCTGGAGAAAGAAGGTAAGGACATCCTTACTGCGGCGGCCAAACACAGTCCGGAGCTGAAGATGGCGATGGAAACCTGGAAGGAAATCAAATTCGAATTCGATACCGTCGACAAGCTGGACGTTGCGCACAAATAGTGTTTTGTCGGGATACAAAGAATTTGAATGATATATGAGGACATAAAAGATGAGTGATGTACAAGACTACAAATCCAGTTTGACAGACACGGCGAGCCGCAAGTTCGAAACCTTCTCCTACCTGCCCAAGATGGATGAAGACAACATCAGGAAGCAGGTTGCCTACATTGTGAGCCAGGGCTGGAACCCGGCCGTCGAACATACCGAACCCGAGAACTCTTTCGATCACTACTGGTATATGTGGAAATTGCCGATGTTCGGTGAAACCGATGTCGATACCATTCTGGCCGAGGCCGAGTCCTGCCATAAAGCCCACCCCAATAACCATGTGCGCCTGGTCGGCTACGACAACTATGCGCAGTCTCAGGGTGCGGCCATGGTGATTTTCCGCAGTCCTGCCACGGCCTGAGCGGGCCGGGCAGTTTCAAGCGGCTTTTTGTAATGCGCAGTACAGCGTCAGCAACCGGAAGCAGAGACCATGACGGATATTACAATTGAGCAATACCAGGTAGAAAAGGAGCCTTACTATAAACCGGTCGGCGACGAGGTCGAACACTACCAGGCGGCCTATGCGCGGCGTATGCCGATGATGCTGAAAGGTCCGACCGGCTGTGGTAAATCACGTTTCGTGGAATACATGGCCTGGCAGCTCAAGCGGCCGCTGATTACCGTGGCCTGTAATGAAGACATGACCGCTTCCGATCTGGTCGGACGTTTTTTACTCGACCGTGATGGCACCAAATGGCAGGATGGACCGCTCGCTACCGCGGCGCGTATCGGTGCGATCTGTTACCTGGATGAAGTGGTCGAAGCCCGTCAGGATACGACAGTGGTCATCCATCCCCTGACGGACCACCGCCGCACTCTGCCGCTGGACAAGAAAGGCGAGCTGATCCAGGCGCACCCGGACTTCCAGCTGGTGATTTCCTATAACCCGGGCTACCAGAGCCTGATGAAGGATCTGAAGCAGTCAACCAAGCAACGCTTTGGCGCTTTGAAATTCGATTACCCCGAAGCGGCGCTGGAAGCCGAGATCGTGGCAACCGAAACCGGTGTTGATGCCGGTATCGCGGAAAAGCTGGTACAGATCGCTCACCGCACGCGTAACCTCAAGGGTCACGGTCTGGATGAAGGCATTTCCACACGTCTGCTGGTATACGCTGCACAACTGATCGCGGAAGGGATCGAACCGGTGCAGGCCTGTGAGATGACGCTGGTGACACCGCTCACCGATGACCCCGATATGTGGGAAACCCTTCAGGCTGCAGTGAGCACCTTCTTTGTCAGCCAGGAGCCTGTCAGACTCAGGCAGTCGTAGCGATCATGGTGTGGGGCAGTAGATTATTCCCGCCTACAGCAGGCTGCCGGGCCGGCTATCGGGGTCAGGTATGAGCATAAAACTCGAAGACTATACGGCGTTTCTGGAACAGACCACGCCGGACATCAGGGCGGCAATGGAGGGTAGCTTCCACGAAGCGGCCCGGGTCATGTCACAGGCCGCGTTGCAGGAATACCTGGAAGGCGCAAAAGGCTTGAGCAATCTCGGTCGTGGCAGCGATCTTGTCATCTCCTATCTCCAGGAAATGCCGTTGGTAGTGAAGGAATGCGGCGAGGATGTGATCCGCGATTGTATCAACGCGGCACTGAAACTTTCCTCCATGACCTCCGGCGAAGTCATCGCTTTGCTGTTTTCCAGCTTACCCACGGCAGCACGCCGCCTGGGCGATCCGGAACTGCTCCAGGGCTACATCGCGCTCATCCATCAATTGTCCGCCAGGGCCTCTCGCGGGTTGCGCCCCATGCTGACCAATCTTGATGAACTGCTTTCCAGACTGACCCTGTCGGGCCTCAAACGCTGGGCCAATTTCGGTGCAGAGGCCTACCGGCGCGACCTGAATAACCTGGTGAAGTATTTTAACCTGGAGACCCAGGACAGCCTCTCGGTATTGCAGAAGGAGCGGCGTGGCACCCTGTTTATCGACACCCAGCGCAAGCTCAATTTCTACCTGCGTGCCTTGTGGGGGCGTGACTTTTTCCTGCGACCGACACTCACCGACTACCAGGGGTTCAAACCCTACCTCGAACAACAGGTGATACACCTGCCGGACGCGCTCGATCCCGTCGGTGAGGTTTCCGGCCCGGAACTCTACCGCGCCATGACGGCGCACCTGGTCTCGCATATTAGCTATACCTCGGCGCGTCTGTCGGCCGAAGCCCTCAGTCCGGCGCAAATGTTCTTTGTCGGCCTGATCGAAGATGCGCGGGTGGAGTACCGGGCGGTACAGGCATTCCCCGGTTTAAAGAAACTCTGGGGGACGCTGCTCGGCATGGAGCCTGCGGATAGCGTCGAACACCCTACTGTCAGGCACCTGGAACATTTTGCCTATATGTTGCTCGACAGCCGGGTTCGCAGTGAAGACCCGGAACTGAACGCGCTGGCGGAGAAATTTCACC